>CANJPN010000099.1 GCA_947475855.1 Bradyrhizobiaceae bacterium | reverse complement strand
TGCCCGATCGACGAAGAGCCAACCGCCAGCAACACTTTTCCGTCGGGTCGCAACTCCATCCGCGCATGCTCGCGCGGTCCCGACGCGCCACCTTCAACGAACGTCGCGATGCCGAGACCCCGCCACCGTCCGTTGACCATCTTGCCCGAGTGCAGCGCTTTCTCGGCCCACTTGGATTCGGCGACCACCGCATCGAAGCATTCCCGATAATCGCCGCTGTCGAGGAACGTCGCGTCCCAGCCTTCCGCCGGTCCGATATTGACCATCGGCCAGGGCATCGCGGAATGAGGGATCAGATTTTTCCGGCGTATCTCGAGCCGATCGACGCCGAGCTTGACGGCTGCCTTGTCCAACATACGTTCGAAGAAGAAACAGCTCTCGTAGCGCCCCGGCCCACGATATGTGCCCGACGGCGTCTTGTTTGTCGCCACCGCGTGGCTGAGAACGGAAAAATTGTCGACCTTGTAGGCACCGGTTATGAACTGCGCCGCATTGCGCACCGGCGTCGTCCCGTTCGGACGCATGTATGCGCCGGTGTTGCAGAAGATTTCCGACTTGACCGCCAGTATCGTCCCGTCGGGGGCAAACGCGATCTCGACATCGGCGTCAGCTTCGCGACTATGCCCGATCGCCATCAGATGCTCGCGACGATCCTCGATCCACTTGATCGGCCGCTTAAACTTTCGCGCCGCCATCGCGATCAGCGCATCCTCCGGATAGAACTCGCCTCGCGCACCGAAGCCGCCCCCCACGTCGAACTCGATATACTCGACCTGGGTCTCCGCTAGCCCTAGCACCTTGGCCATCGCCCGCTTGTTGAAGAACGGCAGCTTCGCCGCACCCGACATCGTGAGCTTGCCCGCCGCGTCGTCCCACTCGGCGATCAGTCCACGCGTCTCCATCGGTAGCGCCGTCTGTCGCTGCGTCTTGAACGACCCCTTCAACACCAGCGCCGCCTCCTTGAAAGCGCCCGTACAGTCGCCCTTCTCGCCGGTAAAGGTCGCGGTGAGATTTCCGTCCTTGGTGTCCGCGTGTAGATTGACCTCGTTGGAAATCGCCCGCCGCGCATCCACCACCGCCGGCAACGGCTCGATGTCGAGATCGATCAGCGCCAGCGCGTCCTCGCCAATCTCCGGACTATCGGCCAGCAACACGGCAATGGGCTCGCCGACATAGCGCACCCGTTCCGTCGCGATTACAGGTTGGCCATACGGCAAGATCGACGGAATCGGCCGCCTGAACGGGATTCGCGGCACTGGCTCGCCGAGATCCTTTCCCGTCATCACCGCATTCACGCCGGGCATCGAAAGAGCCCTGGAAACGTCGATGCTGCGGATCGTCCCGTGCCCGATGGCCGAGCGCAGCACGACCATATGCCAGAGCCCAGGCCGCGTCACATCTCCGATATATTCGCCCCGCCCCCGCAGAAAGCGCAGATCCTCGACGCGCTCGACGGAAGCGCCGATGTACGTGTTCACTTTTCTCATCGGGGCAGCTCTTCGCTGGCAGCAGAGCCGTAGGGAAAGAGCACGAAAAGTGTATCGGCAGAGCTGTTCATGGCATCTCGGGCGCAGAGACGTCTCGAGCGGTTTGGCCGGATCTGCGGCCCTCGTCGAAACGACGTTTCAGTGGAAGGGTGTTGCCGACACTCTCCGGATTTGAGCAACCCTTGTCAATCAACCGCCCCATCATCGACCGAGCCCCATCGTCGCGCCGCGTTCGTCGGAGTCGAGTTCGTCGGGGCAGACCCCGCGGGTCTGACCCGCTCGAGCTATCACAGAAATCTCCTGCGTTCCCGGAAGCCGAGCCGGCCGGAAACGATCCGGCGTATTTTCGCGCCGCAGTCGCCAGCCTAGCGAGTGGCGAGGCTATCCGGGACCTTTACACCTCTGAAAGGGGTAAAGACCCCGGATCTTCACGCTCCGACCTTTCGGTCGGAACGTTCGTCCGGGGGCGCATAGCCAATTGTTTGCACAGGCATGCGGGATGGTCGGGGTCAGACCCTGCGGGCCTGACCCCACGACGCCACTCACTCCACCTTGATGTTGGCCGCCGCCACCGCCCGCTTGTGTCGCGCCAGTTCACGCGCGATCTCGGCCCGAAACGCTTCCGGAGAATTGCCAACGGGAACTGCTTGCTGCGCCACGAGCTTCTCTTTCACGTCGGCCTGCCCCAGCGCATCGGACGCCGCTGCCCAGAAGCGCTTGATGATCTGCGGCGGCGTTCCTGCAGGCGCCACGAGACCGAAAAACGCCATCCAGTCGAGCTCGTCCATCTTTAGTTCCGCGAACGTCGGCACATCCGGAAGCACCGGCAACCGCTTCGCCGAAGAGACCCCCATCGCCCGGAGCTTGCCGCCCTCCACCATCGGCAGCGTCGTCGGCAGGTTGTCGAACATCACCTGGATGTGCCCGCCCACGGCATCATTGAGCGCCGGCCCGATGCCACGATACGGCACGTGCGCCATGTCGGTGCCGGTCGCCATCTTGAACTGCTCGCCCATCAGATGGCTGACCGAACCCACGCCCGACGAACCATACGAGAGCTTGCCCGGCTGCGTCTTCAGCAGCGCCACGAACGCCGCCATATCCTTCGCCGGCTGCCCCGGATGGATCGCCATGATGTTCGGCACCACGGCGAGATTGGTGATCGGCTCGAGGTCCTTGAGCACGTCGTAGGCGAGGTTGCGATAAACCGCCGGGTTGATGGCGAGCGTCGAAGCCGTCCCCATGCCGATCGTATAGCCGTCGGGCGTAGCCTTTGAGATCGCAGCCGTGCCCGTGCTTCCTCCGGCTCCCGCCCGGTTGTCGATGATGATCGACTGCCCGAGGGCGGGCCGCATCGCCTCTGCAACCACGCGCGCGATCACATCCGTCGAGCCGCCTGGCGCAAAAGGCACGATCAGATTGATCGACCGCGACGGAAATGTGTCTTGGCCGTAGGCAGGCCCAATCAGGTGGGCTGCCACCATTGCGGCGCCTGCAAGCGCCCTGGCTTTGCGTCCACGAACTCCGCGCGTCGAGAAGAATATGAGCACGCCGATCTCCCCCTTGTTTCTGGGATTTGCATTGCGTCGCACACCCGCCGCGCTGGTGCAATCGGTCAACCAGGTGCCGGTGGAAGGCCCAAGCCGTTGTTGATCTCTGCCGTCTAGGCCCCGGCTCGTGCATATGCCCACACGAAAGCCCCTCTTCGACCACATGAAGCTATTCGAGTACCTCCCGATCGACCGGCTATTCTGATCTACTGCACGTCGACGGCGCCTCCCGCTATTTTCCGGCCGCAGCCGCCACTTTGCATGTGAAAAAAGGAGCCCGCGCCGTATGCCGTTGCAGAACCGCGTCGCACCGAACGGCGAGATCCTCGCAGATCCGGCCCGCGGCACGTTGATGGGCAATCGCGGCGGTGCCCTCCACGTCGCTGGCAAAACGCTTGGCGCTCGCCGTTGGGTCTCCCGGCAATGGATCTGCTGCGTCACGGAATTCCGCGGCCGCCGCCGCGAGGTGATGTCCCCTGGCCGCTATACCGAACTCTTCTTCCTGGACGAACCCACCGCCCTTGCTGCCGGCCATCGCCCCTGCTTTGAATGCCGTCGCGCCGACGCCTTGCGTTTCGCTGAAGCCTGGTCTCGCGCTCACGGGTTGCAAACCAACGCTCGCGCCGCCGAAATCGATCAAGCGCTCCATTCCCAGCGCATCGACCTCCACGGCAAGAAGCAGCTTCGCCCCTACGATTACGCCGACCTTCCTGCGGGAACCTGCGTCCATGACAGCGCGACCGACTGCTGCTATCTCATCCTCGCCGATTGCCTGCTCCCATGGAGCTTCGCGGGATACGGCTCGCCTCTAGTCCGACCCCGGCATGGCACGGTCTTCGCACTGACACCGGCGGGCATCATCGGCGCCCTGAAATGCGGCTATGCACCGAAGCTGCATGAATCCGCCCGCATTTCGGGCTAGAGGAAGATCGCCGCCCCATCCTTAGAATGCCCGCAATAGCCCACGGTACCCAATCCCCGTCATGACCCGCAACAGCCTCCGCCGCACCCTTGGCCGCCTCTATCTCTTCCTTGCGATCGTGCTCGGCATATCGCTGCTCGCCAAGTTCTCTGACCACATTCCCGTCTTCAAGTATCTCGGCCTCGAAGGCGCGCTGAAGGACATCTACGAGTTCCTGCGCGACATGAGCCTGCTGATCGCGACTGGCGGCGTCGCCTATATTTCCAACGTCTACCAGAAGCGCTCGAGCTTCGTGTCGAGCCTGGAAGCGGAATGGCGCGCGGTCGTGGCGACCAAGAACGAGCTCTACACATTCTGCGAAAAGCCCTATCCGACGCCGGATGACTATCTCGCCGCCTTCTGCCGCCTGTCAGCTTCGATCGACAACATGCGTATTGTTTACCGCAATGTCGGCGAAACCGACGACCTGATTGGCCTCTATCCTTACACGCAGCTGCACGACATGCGCCGCGCACTGATGACGATCGATCCCCGCAAAAAGAAGGACATTTCCCTCGAATATCGAAAGCTTGTCCGCGACGCGATATTGCAGAGCTTTTACGCACTCCGCGAGACCTTCCTCGAGGAACTCGACCTCGAGCAGCCCGGTCACCCCTTGCTGATTGCTGGTGGCCGTCGGCTGAAGACGTCCGGAGCCTCGCCATTTGCCTTGCGCCTGCAGGAACGCCAGCGTCAGCGCCAAGACAAAACCCAGCCCGCGGCCAGAAATGAGCGCACCGCCGAAATCGAAATGCTGCTCACCGACCTCAACAAGCGCGAGCAATCCGGCTCATTGTGAAGACACAGGTTGTCGGTCGAAAGCACCGCTCTCACTGCTCAGGCTCACTGGCCTGCTTGGCGATGACGTTCTGCACGAGCCAGAAATACACCGGATAAGGCAGCAGTCGCGCGAGCTTCATCATCGCCATCATCTGCCAGGGAAACACGATCTCGAACTTGCCCTTCTGCAGGCCGCGCAGAATCCGCATCGCGGCGTCATCTGCCTTGATCATGTAAGGCATCGGGAATTTGTTCACGGCAGTCATCGGCGTCTCGACGAAACCCGGGTTGATCATGCTGATCTTGATCCCGTGACGCGGCAGCTCACCCCGCAGCACCTCGGCAAGACTTGTCGCCGCCGCCTTGCTCGGAGCGTAGTAGGACGCCAGCGGCAGGCCACGATATCCCGCCACCGACGACACGAGCGCGATGTGCCCGCCTTTGCGCGCAACCATCTCCGCCACCAGCGGATCGACCGCATTGGCGAGACCTAGGTAGTTCACTGCCATCGTCTCGGCCGCGCGACCGGCATCGAACTTGGACGCAGGCGTCTGGTCCCACACACCGGCATTGAGAATAGCGAGATCGATCCGCCCGAACGAAGCAATGATCCGATCATGCGCATCGCGCATCGCGGCGCGATCCGTCACGTCGCATGGAATTGCGAGGATGCTCGGCGACCTCCGCGCCAACTCTGCAAGCTTGTCCGCGCTACGCGCCGTCGCTGCAACCCTGACGCCGGCAGCGGCAAGCAGGTTGACGAGCTCACGTCCAATCCCCGTGCTTGCACCGGTCACCCATGCCGTCGTCCAAGGATACGGCATGGCGCTGCGTGCCTCCTCAGATACCAATCAACGGCTGCAGGAGGCGATTGACGATGCCTTTGTAGCGGACCCGCTGCTCGCTCGCGATGATGCATACGCAACCCAACTGGGGATCGGCAACCGGCTGATGCTCGTCAGCCTCGTCCACGTCCTGGATATCGCCACAGCGATACTCCCCCCTCTCGTCGCGATAAGCGCCGTCGAGAACCAGCGTCAACTCCGAGCCCCCATGCCCATGCTCCGGCATCCGCTTGCCGGCTGCAATCTTCAGCAGCCGCAAGTCGCCTTTGACGCCAGGAGACAGCTTCACCCTGTAATGCCAGACGCCCGGCCCGAGCCGCCGCCACGGAACATGGGCGAGATCGACGCCGATCCGCGCAGCGAAACTCTGAGGCCCATCGGAGTATCTCGCCTTGTCCTTCCCCCCTGGACCTCCGTTCCGACCTGACATCGGCACGACGTCTCCCGGCATTGCCGGCAATGCAGCTTGGGCGTTTAAAACACCGCTCGCCGGCATCCCCTCTAGCAGAACCCCGCCAATCAAATCGATATCGACAAGCTCTGCACGGCAGTGCGCGCACATCTCCAGGTGCGCGGCAGCAACCGCCGACAATGGCTCGCCAAGACAACCGGCCGAAAAAGCCATCAGAGTTGCCGCGTCCAGATGATGTTCAATCTTCCCAGTCATTTCAATTCCTCGAGCGCAGTCCTGACTTTCTGATACGCCAGCCTCATCCGAGATTTGACCGTTCCGAGCGGCAATCCGAGACGTTCCGATATCTCGCTGTGGGACAACCCTTCGACATAGGCCATCTCGACCACTTGCCGCTGCTCGGCCGACAATTCCGCGAGGACGGCCCGAACACGAACCTCGCGTTGCCTGTCGGACACCGCTTCGTCAGGCGCCTGATCGTCAGACACCAGAGTTTCTGCAATGTTGTCTGGCAATTCCTGCCAGGCAGATTCTTTACGAAGCCGATCGATCCGCAGATTCCGCGCGATTGTAAAAATCCACGTGGAAAGGCTCCCTTTTTCCGCAGAATAGAGCGCCGCCTTCCGCCAAACGACGAGCAACGTCTCCTGCGCGAGCTCCTCCGCCGTAGCCGAATCCGCCCCCTGGCGCAGCATGTAGGCCTTCACCTTCAGCGCGTACCGCTGGAACAGCTCGCCAAAAGCAGCTTCACTTCGTTCCCGGGCTATGCGGGACAGCAGATCGGACATCGACGCTCGCGATTGGATCTCCAGCGGAGCTGATAGCAACCGCCGGACTTGCAACGCCCGAACCATATCTGTTCTCCTGGCCACAGCAACCCTTACGGCCGCGTTTCCAGAACGGATCATGAGAACTCCGAATCTGACGGTCAGCCGGGCAAAATTGGCCCTGGTCCAGACTGAATTGCGGCCCATCTAGCATAGGCCGGCTTTTCATGACCGGTCTTTCATGACCGGCCTTTCAACCCTGAACTACCGATCGAGGTAGATCCATCTGACAAACCCCTGCGTACTACCCCTGACGCTGAACTTGGTGTGATCTATTGTGCCTTCGGCGCTGGGTGGGCACCCGACCGGAAAGGCACCGCAGCTCCCGGAAATTGCGACAGCCCGTGTTGGGCGAGACGATCGGAACGACTTTGACGCGAGTGGAAAAAGGCATGTCGGACGAGACAGGACGCCCTAGCAGAGACGAAGCTGAACGGGCGGTGCGGACGCTTCTCCGTTGGACCGGCGAAGACCCCAAGCGAGACGGACTCTTGGATACGCCTGCTCGCGTCGTGCGGGCCTACGAGGAATTCTTCCGTGGCTATGCGCAAGACCCGGTTGAGATACTGAATCGGACATTCGAGGAAATCGAAGGCTACGACGAGATGGTCGTTCTTCGCGGTATTCGCTACGAAAGTTTCTGCGAACACCACATGGCACCGATCATCGGCCAAGCCTGGGTCGGCTACATTCCCTCCGGACGGGTCGTCGGCATCTCGAAGCTTGCCCGCGTCGTCGACGCCTACGCCAAGCGCCTTCAAATCCAGGAGAAGATGACGGCTCAGATCGCCAACACGATCAATGAGGTTTTGCAGCCCCACGGCGTCGCCGTCGTGCTCAAGGGGATCCATCACTGCATGACGACACGAGGCGTCCATAAACCCGGAACGGACATGGTGACGAGCCGGATGCTGGGCTGCTTCCGTGAAAATGCAATGACGCGTCAGGAATTCCTGGCGATGATCGAGTAGATTCCGAGATGACCGGCGGCGGCGCGATCATCCACTGGTTCCGGCACGATCTGCGCCTCGCGGACAATGCAGCACTCACCACCGCTGCCGAAACCGGAGCCGCGGTTATCCCCGTCTACGTCTTGGACGACGACGCGGCATCACCTTACGCCCACGGTGCTGCGAGCCGCTGGTGGCTCGATGGCTCGCTTCGCGCTCTGGATGAATCCCTGCGCAAAAGAGGCAGCCGCCTGATCTTGCGTCGCGGTTCGCTCGTTTCGACACTCATCGCGCTCGCAGCCGAGACGAAGTGCTCAGCTATTCACTTTGCCAGAGGCTACGAACCGCGCCAACGGCAACTCGAAACAGACCTCCGCGAAGCCTGCCGGCGAGCCGGCATCGACGCCCGCCGCTATGCCGGCGCGGCCATGTTCGAACCTGAATCGATCGCCACCAAGACCGGCGAGCGCTATCGCGTTTTCACCCCGTTCTGGAAAACATGCCTGGATCGTGGGATGCCCGCTCGACCTTTGCCACCGCCCCCTCAACTGAAAGCACCACGCAATTGGCCTGCCAGCGATCCTCTAAAATCGTGGAACCTGCTGCCGGTTGCACCCGACTGGGCAGGCGGATTGCGCAAAGCCTGGCAACCCGGCGAAGTCGGCGCCACTGCCAGGCTGGTCGAGTTCCTCGATGGCCCTTCGGCGGCCTACACCAACGACCGTGACCGCCCGGACAAACAGGGCACGTCACGTCTCTCGCCCCATCTCCACTTCGGCGAAATCAGCCCGCGCCAGTGTTGGTTCGCTGCACGCATGAAGGCCGCCGCCAACCCGGAGCACGAAGAAGGCTTGGCCTCCTTCATCCGCGAAATCGGTTGGCGCGAATTCTCGCTCCACCTGCTTTTTCACTGGCCACACATAGTCGATCGTCCGTTCCGCGAGGACTTCGCGAATTTCCCATGGGAGCAGGACGAGCGCTCCATCGGCGTAAATCTCCGGGCATGGCAGCAGGGCATGACCGGCTACCCCATCGTCGACGCCGGAATGCGCGAGTTGTGGCAAACAGGCTGGATGCACAACCGCGTCCGGATGATCGTAGCGTCGTTTCTCTGCAAGCATCTGCTGATCCCGTGGCAGCGCGGCGCCGGATGGTTCCTCGACACGCTGGTCGATGCGGATCTTGCGAGCAATCAAGCCAGCTGGCAGTGGGTTGCGGGCTCGGGCGCCGACGCAGCACCTTACTTCCGCGTGTTCAACCCGATCCTACAAGGCGCGAAGTTCGATCCCAACGGCGACTATGTCCGGCGCTTCGTTTCTGAGCTGGCTCGCTTGCCGACTGAACACATACACGCGCCCTGGCTTGCCCCGCCCGAGATGCTTGCCGCCGCTGGCGTCGTCATAGGCAAAACCTATCCACACCCTATCGTCGAGCCAGCCGCAGGCCGTGCACGTGCACTGGCCGCATACGCCCGCCTCAAAGGGGAGCCGGCCCGATCGCCCCGAACCTTGGAGCAAGACTGAACATGCGCGTTGCCATCGCCGCCTTCATTGCAACGCTGCTGGCGTTTCTCGTGCTCGACATGATCTGGCTCACCCAATTTGCCGTTGGCATGTTCCAGCGGGCAATCGGCAACCTGTTGCGCCCAACCCCATCGATCCCCACCATCATCGTGTTCTATCTCGTTTACGCGGCGGCGCTCACCACGCTTGCGGTCTTACCCAGCATCGAGCGCGGCTCGATCATCGAAGCAGCGTGGCGCAGCACCTTGTTCGGCCTTGCAGCCTATGCCACCTACGATTTGACCAACTATGCTACGCTCAAGGACTGGCCACTTTCGATGGCGCTCATGGATCTCGCGTGGGGCACATCCGCATCGGCCATTGCAGGAATTCTGGGATACCTCGCCGGCCAGTACTTCCACCGATAGAGATCGCCCCACTCAACCCAACCTTCCCCGGAAGCGAGATCAACGTGCGACTGATCATCGATATCGTCGGTTTCCAGTTGGCATGGTGGGCATCAGCCCTTGGCGCCGGCTCGGGACGCTGGGAGCCTGGCCTCGCCGTCGGCTTGCTCGTCGTCATCGTTCAGCTCATCGTTTCAAAAACGCGCGCCGCGACCTTCGCGACCGTCCTAGTGGCAGTCCTGGCAGGACTGGTTTTCGAAACGGCGATGATCGCGCTTGGCCTGATCAGCTACGCGGCTCAGTGGCCCTCGTCGCTATTACCACCGGTATGGCTCCTCGCGCTGTGGATGGTATTCGCCACCTGCATCGATGCCACCGCCAGGATGCTCGGCGACAACGGTTTGATCAAGGGCGCGCTGCTCGGCGCAGTGCTCGCGCCCGTCACCTATTGGGCAGGCGCAGGCTTTGGAGCGCTCGCCTTCCCTGAGCCGCTCTGGATGCCGCTCGCCGCGACCGCCCTCGCGTGGGCCATAACCACACCTTTGTTGATGATCGTCTTCGCCCGCATGCAGCGCTGACACTCAGCACCAGATCTCCATTCGCAATCCCTTCGCGTCGATAGCGGGCTCACTCGGAAATCGCCGCCCTTCTCCGCGCGCAATCCGTGCAGCGCTCCACGAGCACGCCGCCGCGTCGAGCAGATCGTCCGGTCCCGCATCGGCGGCCCGAAATCCGCCGCGCCCGGCGAGCAACGCCTCATCGTAACCAGCCGCCGAAAGCAAACCGCGACGGAACGCGAGACCCGGCTCATTCGGACGAGATTTGACCTTCTTGGCAAGCTCCAGCGCCCGTTCGCCGTTGAGCGCCCAGAACGCCAGCTCTGGATGCACCTCGATCACCCGCTCCTGCAATTCCGGCGTCATCAGCCTGTCGATCTCGCGGATCTTGGCAAACAGATTGAAAGCCTGCTTGGACACCTTCCGCGGTGGATCCGACGTCGCAAACGCCGTCGCACAAGCCATTCCGTAATCCATCTCCATCACGGCCGCCCGCGACGGCATCGAAAAAACTGCCGATTGCCTGGCCCCGAGATTGGCACGCGCCTGCACATCTGCCGGCCGCCCGCCGATGCCGCTCCGCTCGATGAGACCAATCGGCATATCAACCGCGATCACGGTCGGCTGCGGCTTCAATTCCAGCACCTCCGCGAACTGCGGCACGATCGAAATGCGTGCAGCATGTGGCGCATCTAGCGGCCGCAACACCACGAGCCAGCCTGCGCGGCAACCGTCCACACCCGCGACCCAGCTATCCCGATCCTCACCCGCCATTGCAATCTCCGTCAAACGAAGACCCGCCGCGCAGTACGCAACGGGCCTTCGAATTGCACAGCTCGCGGTCAATGCCTCTCGCAATATCTGCCGAACTCGGTCGTGCCGCGTACGACCGTAATCACACGCCCATCCTCGGACACGATCAGCGCGAGACTGGGAAGGCGTTCTGCGACGGCAGCCGAGACCATACCCAACCGTTGCAGCTCACGGCACCACTCGCGGGATAGGCTCCATGCCCAGCGACCGCGGCCAAGGTAGATGTCTCTATCGAAATTGCAGAGCAGAGTATCAACGAGAATATCGGTCTTGCAGCGCTCGTTCTTCCGCTGCCAGGCATGGGGCGTGTACTCGAGTGACCGGTTCATCAGGGGCTCCCAGGGCCGCGTTCGTTGGCGGTTGAATATCCTTCCGGAGATATGTTTCCCGAGGCTGTCCCAACGGCGCAGGCAGTCGATGCGCTGAGTTGCGGCCGAGGCGTCGCTCATCGAGAGACTGACAGGAAATAGGAGCCGCAATTCGGCCGGCAAATGGCATTTCTGAGAAAAAGCCGGCATGTTCTGGTAGCTGTTGGGCGGTCAAGCAAGACACCGCTACGTGTCAGCCAAGCTCCGCCGGCGCAAGCTCTCTCAACTGCCCGTCTTGCATCCGCAGCACCCGATGCATCCGCCGCGCCAGATCCATATTGTGCGTGGCGATCAGCGCCGCGACACCGGTCCGCTCGATCAACCCGATCAACTCGGCGAAAACGCCCTCAGACGTGTGCGGATCGAGGTTACCCGTCGGCTCATCGGCCAGCAGCAGGCGCGGACTGTTCGCCAGTGCCCGTGCGATCGCGGTTCGCTGCTGCTCCCCGCCCGAAAGCTCAGCCGGCCGATGATCGACGCGCTCGCCCAGCCCAAGTCCGGTCAGCAGTTCTCGTGCGCGCTCCTCCGCGGCCTTGCGGACCTTGCCCTGGATCATTTGCGGAAGCGCCACATTCTCTAGCGCCGAGAACTCCGGCAACAATTGATGGAACTGGTAGACGAAGCCCATTTCAGCACGACGCACGCGTGTCCGGTCATCGTCCGACATTCCGCCGCAACTCTTTCCGTTGATCAGAACCTCGCCGGAATCCGGGCCTTCGAGCAGTCCCGCGATGTGCAGGAATGTCGACTTGCCCGCACCAGACGGGCCGACCAACGCTACCGCTTGCCCCCCCATCAGTCGCGCCGAGGCGCCGGACAGTACCCGCACCTCACGGCTGCCCTGATGATAGGTACGGTGCACGTTGCGCAACTCGAGAACCGGCATAGCGCTTGCGTCATTCATAACGGAGCACCTCAACCGGATCGAGCTTAGACGCCCTCCACGACGGATACACCGTCGCGAGCAGCGTCAAAACGATCGCCATCAATACGATACCCGCCGTCTCGCGCAGGTCGATCTGAACGGGCAGCCGCGTCAAATAGTAGACCGTCGGGTCCATGATCGTGGTGCCCGTCGCCCACTGCAGGAAATCCTTGATGTCGTTGATACGCCAGCAGAACAGGATGCCAAGCACCAGCCCCGCGAGCGTCCCCAACACGCCGATCGATGCCCCCGTGATCAGGAACACCCGCATCATCGCGCCTTTCGTGGCGCCCATGGTACGCAACACCGCGATGTCCCGGCTCTTGTCCTTCACCAGCATCATCATGCCGGAGATGATGTTGAGCGCGGCGACCAGAATGATCAACGACAGGATGATGAACATCACCATGCGCTCGACTTCGAGCACGGTGAAGAACGTCATGTTACGCTGTCGCCAGCTCGTGAATGCATAGTCGGGCCCCACCGCAACCTTCATCGCGGCGATCGTGTCGTTGATCTCTTCCGGCGCAGTCGCCATGACCTCGATCACATCAACCGCATCCCCGCGTGACATGAAGCTCTGCGCCATCTTCATCGGCATGAACACCATTGTCCGGTCGTACTCGGCCATTCCCATCTCGAACAACGCCTGGATCCGATAGGAGCGCTGTCTTGGCACGACGCCGAACGGCGACGTCGATCCACGCGGATTGATGACGAAGATGCTGTCGCCGAGCTTCAGACCCAGGGCCTGTGCCAGCCGCGTGCCCACGGCCACGCCGTCTTGCGAGTCGAATCCTTCAATCGATCCGTGGATCACGTTCTTGGCGACCAGCGGTAGCCCCTTGATGCCTTCTTCCGTCATGCCTCGCACGAACCCGCCTAGAGCCTGCACGGGAGACGAATAGAGCACCTGCCCTTCGACCAGCGGGATGGCTTTGACCACCCCCGGCACCGCTTGCAGCTTGCGGGCGACATCCTCGAATTCCTCGAACGGCCCTTTGTCGTGCATCTTGTAGACGACCGCGTGCCCGTTGAGCCCCAGGATCTTCTCGAACAACTGGTGCCGGAAACCGTTCATGACGGCCATCACGATGATCAGTGTCGCAACGCCCAGCATGATGCCGACGAACGAAAACCCGGCGATGACCGAGATGAACCCCTCCTTGCGCCGCGCCCTCAGATAGCGCGACGCCAGCATCCACTCGAACGCGGAAAACGGTCGCGTATCGGTGCTGGCAGTGGTGGTCTGGCTGATTGTCATATCGCGAACACTTCCCTCCACTGCGTCCCCGGACGAGCGATCCGACCGTCAGGGAGGAGTGCGACGATCCGGGGCCTTTACCCATCGATGGGAAAGACACCGGCTCTCCGCGGCTCACGCCGCTACGGCCGGGGACGCATAAGCATTTTATTCGCGGACTAGACCAGCACCCGCTGCCCTTGCACCAACTCCACCACGCGCTTCAATGCGGCGTCCGGAGACAGTGTCTCCTTCTCGCCGGTCTTGCGATGCTTGAGCTCGACCTCGCCCGCCTTGATGCCCTTCGGCCCGACCACGAACTGATACGGCACGCCGATCAGATCCATCGTCGAGAACTTCGCCCCCGCCCGCTCGTCCGTATCGTCCAGCAGTACGTCGATGCCGGCCGCCTGCAGTTTCGCATAAGCCTCGGCACACGCCTTGTCGGTGTCGGCATCCCCCGACTTGAGGTTGACTACAGCAACCTCGAACGGCGCCACCGGCACCGGCCACACGATGCCCGACTTGTCGTGGCTCGCCTCGATGATGGCCCCGACCAGACGCGACACGCCGATACCGTACGAGCCCATCTGCAGCGTGATCATCCCGTCCGGCCCCTGCACCTTCGCGCCCATCGGCTCCGAGTACTTGGTGCCGAAGAAGAAAATGTGGCCGACTTCGATGCCGCGCGCAGAAACCTGTTTGTCATGGGGAACGTCAGCCGCGAACTTCGCCGCGTCGTGCATCTCCTCGGTCGCCGCATAGAGCGACGTCCACTTCTTGAAGATCGGCATCAGATCGCCGTCGAAATTCGTGTCCGCGGCGGGAATGGCGCCTTCGATCAGGTCCTTGTGGCAGAACACCTGGCTCTCGCCGGTCTCCGCCAGGATGATGAACTCGTGGCTGAGATCGCCCCCGATCGGCCCCGTGTCGGCCTTCATCGGGATCGACTTCAGCCCAAGCCGCGCAAACGTGCGCAAGTACGCGACGAACATCCGGTTGTAGGCGGCACGCGCGCCATCCGCCGTCAGGTCGAACGAATAGGCGTCCTTCATCAGGAACTCGCGCCCGCGCATCACCCCGAACCGCG
>CANJPN010000098.1 GCA_947475855.1 Bradyrhizobiaceae bacterium | reverse complement strand
GGGCAGTGGTCGAGCGCTTGCGTGCGCAAGGGCACGCGGTGGCGATGGCGGGTGACGGCGTCAACGATGCACCCGCGCTTGCAGCGGCCGACGTCGGCATTGCGATGGGAACCGGCACCGATGTCGCGATGGAGAGCGCGGGCGTGACCCTCGTGAAGGGGGACCTCATGGGGATCGTGCGTGCGCGGCATCTGTCTGTGGCGACGATGTCGAACATCCGGCAGAACCTGTTCTTCGCCTTCATCTACAATGCCGCGGGCGTGCCGATAGCAGCGGGCGTGCTCTACCCCTTCTTCGGGATCCTACTGTCACCGGTGATCGCGGCCGCTGCGATGGCGATGTCGTCCGTCAGCGTTATCGGCAATGCACTGCGCCTCAATCGTGTGAATTTGTGAGCGGGCTCGGGTTGGCAACTGCGGCGTGTGCAACGGTGACGTCGGCGCTGTCCGATGCGCGGGGAAGGTGGCGGCTCAGATTGCATCAGCCACATCACGCGGGTTGAGTTGTATTCGCTGCGCGCGAGGACGAGGGGCAAGATCAGAAATTGCACAATGGTCCCATGCGGGTCGGTCACGGACCTATCGCGGGCCCAACGGTGGCCTATCGGTGACTTATCGCCGGCTCAGCGGTGACTCAATGGTGGCCAAGCCAGAAACCCTCCCATGGGTGGGTCGGCCAGCAATTCTCGCGTTGTGCCTTGACCCGGGCCGATGCCTCCGGTACGTGCTGGCGGGCTGGCGTTCGTGCTCTCGACGACACCGTGACGGCTTTCCCCAGGCCGCTCATGAGAGCAACGGATATTTGGCATCGGAGCGTAGCGCAGCCTGGTTAGCGCACCAGTCTGGGGGACTGGGGGTCGCGGGTTCAAATCCCGCCGCTCCGACCAATGAAATCAACAACTTAAAGCCTTCATCGAACAACCATCAAATTGCTGTGGACCCACTGTGGACCCAAAACACCGGGCGCAGTCAGGTTCAGGCATGTGATCAATTTGTCGTCGGGGTCCACAAGGACTGTCGATCTGGCATCGCCACTGAGCGATCGTTGCGATCCAGCTCCTGGCTCTCACGCTGTGCCTAATCGCTCCGTTGTCAGCAGTTCCTTGAGCCGCGCCAGACGTTCCCCTTCCTTGATCCATTCCTCGGGGCCGTCGAACAGCTCGGCGTCTTCGCTGCCGCTCTCTGCCGCCTCTCGCGCGGCCTCCTCGCCCTCGCGGTAGATCTTCTCCAGGTGACTGACATAAGCCTTGATGGCGTCGGTCCCGAAGATCTCGCGGATGGCGGCAACAAACTTCGGCAACTCCCGCGCAAACTCGGGATGATCTTCCGCCGTCGCCACGTAGGTCATCAGCTTCTCGCCGACGAGGTAGTCGAGAGCCGCGAGCGGGCCATGCGCCTCCATGATGCCCCGTGCCGCCTCGCTCTGCTCGGCCCAGATGTCCTGAAATCGCTTCATGTGCGCTGCCCGGGTTCATGCCGTACCGCCATCCGGCCACGAGATTAGCGCAGGTCAGCTTCGGCGTCGCCTGCGGGAACAGGGACCGGCGACCTGGAAAATCATGAAGCGCGCGCCTACATCGTCCTTCACGAAGTCGTCTGCTCTCACATGCGGAGCTTGTATGCCCAAGAAGCGCTCAACGCCCGCACCTGACACCACAGCACAGGCTCCCGACGGGCATGGTGCCGACCAGCCCAAGCCTGACGATGGGGAACAGTCGCCCCGTGTCACCGCTGCCGTCGACTATGTGAAGCGTGCCGTTCGTGATGCCAAATCAAGCTATGATCTGACGCCCGAGGAGACGAGAGCGGTCCTGAAAACCTTGCTCTCGATCACCCCCAATATTCTGATGCCCACGGAGCCACTCCCGGAGCAGGCTCCGGAATTCTGGGCCAAGCGCGATCTGAACCGGCGGGAGAACGCCCCCCAATTCATTCGCCGTGTTTATGCCCACTGGCTCGGCAAGGGCCTCGCACGCAAAGACCTCGCGCATCTCGACGAGGATCTGTACAGGGCACTTTCGGTGTGGCTGGCGCGCCACCCCGACGATGACATCATCAAAATACTGCCCTCGCAAAGCGAGCGCATCGACGACGTGATCGAGCGGCTAACCGCTGAATATCCAATGGAATTCCTGCGCAAGCTCGGCTACGCCATCGACTCGCGGATACGTCGCCAGAAAAATTAATCGCGCCACTGCAGAAGTTCGCTCTTGGCGAAACCTTCATGCAGCCTATATTTCCGATCAACTGGCCCGGGAAGGCCGGTTAGCCGGCGGTAACGCCACCCCAACGCAAACCCGAAAGTTCAACACATGCGCCAGCCACGGCGCGTGAAGGAGATCGCTATGTATCCCGTCACGGCAGTTGTCTGCTCCATCGCCGACCCCTTCGCCCATCTTCGTGTCCTCACGATCGACAAGGTCTGCGAGCTGACCACCTACACCGCCCAGCACATTTATCGGCTCGAACGCGCCGGAAAATTCCCGAGCCGCCTGCGGCTGGGAGCTAACCGCGTGGGCTGGAAGCTCTCGGATATCGAGACCTGGTTCGCCGAGCGCCCCAAGGCCCGGCCTGTCACCCCAGTGACCCGCTCTGATCAAGACTGCAGCTGACTCGGCCCCGCTCTTCGGAACCGAAGGGCGGGCCACATCGAAAGTTCACGGCAATGTTCATAGACGACGTTACCAACCCTACAGAACCGCTTCTCTCCGATCTCTCCGGTATGGCCGAGGCTCGCCTCTGGGGCGAGGCCCTGGCCCACGATATGGATCTCTATCGTTCCGGTCGCCTTGCCTGGGAACACCTCTCATCATCCTGCATCCTTTATGGACCGTCCGGCACCGGCAAAGCCCTGTTTGCCAGAGCCCTGGCCGCCACGTGCGGCGTGCCACTGGTCTCTGCGAACCTCCCGGTCTGTCGCGATCTGCGACAGGTGATCTCTTCACCGGAAGGATTGCAGAAGCTCTACGCTCTGGCGCTCAAAAACGCACCGTCGATCTGCTTCATTGACCGCATCGACAACCTGCTTTCTTGCGACAACGGCGACGGGACCGAATCCTTTATCCGGAACACACGCGCCTATCTCAATCTGTTCGATGGCCATACGCGCGAATCAAAGGGCTTTGTCCTGGTCGGGGCCGCAAATCATCGTCTGCTCCCCGAGCATGAGCTATTCCGGTCGGGTCGCATCCACCGGCTGTTTCCGGTGCCGCTGCCCTCCCAGAAAGAGTTGGAGGCCATCATCGCCTTTCACCTGACGCCGGAGGAGCGTGCCGGCCTCGCGAACGATGATCGCTCTGGGCATCATGGACTATCCACGATCGCCGCCTTGTGCGCCGGCTTGTCCGGTCGCGATGTCGCCGAAAACCTCCGGACGGCACGCGGCATAGCGCGTCGCTCGGGACAACCTCTCTCGCGGGAGCACTGGGTCGAAGCCGTCGATCCGGCATCGAAGCGGCTTTCCCGCGAACCGCAGTTGAGGCGCGTGGTGCACGAGGCCGGTCACGCCGTGGTGGCTGTCCGTCTCAAGCTGCTGCCGGACATCGTCGCGAGCGTGGTGCCGCATAGCACTCTCGTCGATCGCGTCGATCCGGACGCGGTCACCGGCTCCGTCACACTCACGATGACGCTCGAACTGATCGCCATCCTTCTCGCCGGTCGCGCCGCCGAGGAGATCGTGTTCGGCGAGGCGAGCGCCCTCTCGGGCGGCAGAACGAGTGACAGCGATCTCGCGAAAGCGACCGCACTCGGGCGTGACGCCGTGAACAGGTTCGGCTTCTCGCAGCAAAACCCGCTCGCATGGCAGCCTGTGCCGTCGGCCCGACAGAACCACGATGCGGAAACGTCGACGGAGATCACGGCGATCCTTGAAGCCGCCCATGCCTACGCAAAACAGCAGATCGAATCCGATCTCGATCACTTGTTCGCGGTGGCCCAGACGTTGATCGATGCCCGTGCCCTGAGCTACGCCGATCTGACGGCGTTGCAGAGATCGCGCGGCTCGACGCCGGCCGTAGGCAAGGCAGAGTTCAGGCGGCATCTCGATGCGGCGTTCGATCGTGCGAGCAAGCAGAGACCGATCCTGATCCAGCAGGTCAGAGAGATCGGCCCCGAAAAACTGCCGAGGACGGTCGAGGTGCATCAAGGCGAAACCGGCAGCCAGGGCCAGCCTCGCGCGGCACACCCGCCTGGGATAGCGGATGAGCAGGCCGACACGCCAACCGTGAAGCGCTTTCTCAATCGGCTGATCCGCAGAGGCGCCGACCAGTAACGCAAAAAGGCGAGACGGCCTGCTGACAGGCCGCTTCCCCGATCCGATCAGACATCCATCGACGCCGCTCACCCGGAATGGGGACCGGCAAAATTTCCGAGAGACACCGTCATGGACAGCACCGCCAAGAAAGCACCGAGCCCGTTGGACTTGTTACTACCGATGCCGAAAAAAGGACCATTGCTCAACCAGCTCGCCGGCATGGACGAAGCCCGCCAATGGGGCGAGGGCGTCGCACGCGACGTTGCGCTCTATAAAAACAAGGCGATCAGCTGGAAGGATATCGATCCGGGTTGCGTCCTCCACGGACCGCCCGGCACCGGCAAGACCACCTTCGCAAAGGCTCTGGCCGCGACGTGCGACCTGCCTCTGGTGGCCACCTCGTACGGCGCGTGGCAGGGCGCCGATGGCGGCCATCTGGGATCGACCATAGCGGCCATCCACGCGGCGTTCACTGACGCGATCGCGAAAGCCCCCTGCATCTTTTTCATCGACGAGTTGGACTCGATCCCGAAACGTGGGAGCGGCGGGCACCACGACAACTATTACAATCAGATCACAAACAGCATCCTGAAGGAGTTCGACCGCCTTGTCGACGTCGAGGGCGTGATCGTGGTGGGCGCTTGCAACCACCCCGATTTGCTCGATAGCGCCCTCGTCCGCTCCGGCCGGATGGACCACATGATCGCGGTCGCGCTGCCGTCGGTGAAGGATCTGGAAGGTATCCTCGAATACCACCTGACCAAGGACGAACTCCGCACACTCTGCGATGGCGACTGGCCAGATCCCGTTCCGCGGATCGCGCTGCTCTGCGCCGGCATGTCCGGCGCGGACGTGCAGAAACTCGTGCGCGGCGCGCGCGGCTTTGCCCGTCAGGCAGGGCGGCCTCTGGCCGAGGCCGATTTCATGGCAGTGCTCGATCCCCAATCCGGCCGACCGTCGGAAGAAGCCCAGTTGCGCGCGGCCGTGCATGAGGCGGGACACGTGCTCGTCGCCTACCGTCTCGCGGTCTCGTCCGAGATCACGGCTAGCGTCGTGAGTTCACGCAGCTCCTACGGCCGCGTGAATCTGAAGCCGTCGTTGGAGCCTGCGACCCTGCCACGGATCGAAAACCAGCTGAGCGTCTGTCTGGCCGGACGCGCCGCCGAGGAAATCACCTTCGGCGATGCCAGCAGCATCTCGGGAGGCCCGACGGAGGAAACCGACCTGGCACAGGCGACGAAGCTGGCCCGCACCGCAGTCATGACAATGGGCTTCTCCCAGCTGCGCGGGCTTGTCTGGTACGCGCCAGCCCTCCACAACCAGACCTTGGCAGCGGAGGGCTCACTGGCCAAGGAGGTTAAGGGCATGCTCGACCTGGCCTATCAACGCGCCCAGGACACCATTGCGAAGAACATGCAGTTTCTGGAGGCTCTGGCCAAAGCGCTCCTGGACCGCCGCGTCCTGTCGCACGCCGATATCGTGGCACTCGACGACAAGGGCGGTATCCCCGAGAGCGCCGGCACGAACGGGCGTCATCGCCTGCCGCCTCCGCAACCGGTCTTCCGGCTTCCCGCGCCGTCGTATCCGTGGGGCAATCAACTGCCACACCCCGGTCAAGACACGGGCCAGAAAAAGGATGAGGCACCGGCATGGTTTGGCGATCAGACGCCTGAGCCCGATCGGTATGATGATGGCGACTCCTGGGACAGTTCTGACTACCCACCGGCCCAACAACCGGTGCCGGCAGGCAAAACGGACGTCCGCCGCGTGATAAAATCAGGAATCGTGACCAAAATGAAATACGAGGGTCAGCACTCGGGTGCCTCGCAACAACCGGCCGGGCAGGTTCGTCAAGCGCCGGCATACGGCGCAGAGCCGCGCTACGGCGGTTTCCTTGAGAACGCAAAAAAGGCCTGGTTCGATTCACAGAAGCGCAACGGGAAGTGAAAGCAAATAGAGCGGGGCGGGTGAGATCACCTGCCCTACCTACCGTACCGCGACTCCGCGCTTGGCGGGAGCGCGCTTGGCTTGTCGCGTAAGGCTGCGTCGGCTCCGGAGCGGCAAGCCGAAAACGATGTCGGTGTACATCACTCTGGGCATACGCGCGCGGCCCGCTCCCTTATCGAACTGGACGAGCCCATATCGCTCCATTGTCTTCAGTGTGCGGGACAGATTGGAGAGGGCCCGCCCGCTCTTCTCGGCCAGCTCTTGCATGGACGCGGGATTGCTCTCGGAAATCAGAGCCAGCAGTTCGCGGTTCTTATCCGACAGAACTTTGGCCAGACTCTCGATCGACGTGAACCAGACCTTGGGATCATCCGGGGCCGGCTTCAACTCCCCCCGCGCAATGGCCATGGTGCGGGCTTTGAATTCTTCGTAACTGGCGATGCCTACCTTTAGTGTCTTCATGGGATGATCCCTTTCTCTCGTAAGACGCCGTCTACCTGCTCCCAGAAGTCCGAGAGCAGTGTTGCGGCGTCGGAATAGTCATATGGCCGGATCGTCTGGAGCCGATGCTTGTGGTCGTACTCGACCCTCTGGCGACCCGATGGCCCGGTCCGTGCCGGCACGGGGTGCGCATTGTCGAACCCGACGATGCGGGCACCCTTCTCGTCGTGCAGCGTCAGGCTATAGCTCAGACCATGCGGCCTCTCGGGGCTGGGTTCGACCTGTTTGACGACAAACTGGACCCGGTAGATACCGTCCCGGTCCGCGAAGAACGTCGTCCCGTCAAGAGCGAGCAGTGTGTCGAGTGCATGGTCTTTCGCTTTGGGCACACCCCTATGTTATCATCGACTGATAACAATCACAACATTCGTGCTCCGCAGCCTGGTCTGTGATCTGGCTCGCCTGAACTGGGCTGTGCGCAACTCCAAAAGTGAGAAATTGGGCGACGATGGAGTCGCGCCATGGAGTCCGTGCCCCGCAGCGATTCGAAAAGTGAGAAATTGGGCGGGCAATTGTGAGAGTCCGGCAATGTGAACTCACCTATTGACTGTCTCACTTTTCATCGGCACGGTGATATTGTGAGTAAACGGACGATTGCGACCACTGCCCCCGAATACGAAGACGACGAGCCTCTCAAGCCGCCTAGCACCCTTCGCGCGACCGATATCAAGGTGACCGGCCACCCGCTCGATCCGACCAACATGGGTCGCATCATCAAGCCACGCGAGCTGGTCGATATCATCGAGCTGACGCCGCTCAATCGCAACGAGACTATTCTGTATAATCAGCTGCTCGCCCATTCCTGGAACGACATCAAGACGAAGCCGGTCCACAAGGTCTTGAAGGCCAGTCTGCGCGGCACCCACGAGAGCAATGACCGGCTCCACGATGCGTTCGACCGCCTGATGGGCGCATGGGCCAAGATCCGCGCCCGTGATCCTGCGACAGGTGAGATGGCTACGTTCCGGGTTCACTTGTTGGGCACCAACAAGGAAGAGGACAAGGACGACGGCTATTTCTACTACACATTCCCGCCGGACTTGCTGGCCGTCATCAGCCAGAGCCGCGCCTGGGCCACGATCAAGTCCCACATCATGTACGCGCTGCGATCCAAGTACTCGATCCGTCTCTACGAGATGGTCGAGCGCCGGATCGGCCTCATGAAGCAGCACGAGGTGCTCTCCATCGACGAATTCCGCGCCCTGCTGGGCGTACCGGAAGGCAAGCTCGAACGTTTCGCCGACTTCAACAAGCATTGTCTGAAGCCCGCCCTCGAAGAGGTCAACCACCTGACCGACTTCATCGTGCAAGTAGCCGCCGTCAAGAATGGCCGCTCCGTCCAGTCCCTGATGCTGAGCTGGTACAAGAAGTCGCCGGCCGAGCTGAAGGCCGCGTTCGACGAACGCGAGAAAAGCCGCGTGGGGAGACAGGTCCGCTGGAACGGCAGCGTCGAGCTGATCCGTTTCGAAGACGAACCGACGGCATGATGGTCCTCGCCGCCCAATCTCTCACTTTTGATTTTGCTACCGCGTCACGCCGCCCATTCTCTCACCGCAGTCCGCCCAGTGTCTCACTTGAGACGCCCGTTCTCTCACCCGACTCCGCCCAATTTCTCACCTATCCCGCCCGATCTCTCACTTTTCGACCTGCAACCAACTGTTATTGCGCGCAAATTCGGCCGCTGAATCTGAATCTTGAATCATTGAATAAAAAGAATGGGTGAGACGAGCCCGACGAGTTGTGAATAACTCGCCAAAGGTGAAACGACTTTGGACATCGCAAGCGCTTCGCTGCGCTCAGCGATCAATGGCGTGACCGCTATCGCGGCCACAAGGTATAAAGTCCCTCACCCTTCGCTCGCGCATACGCGCTCACTTCGCCGCGCCTTGGAAATACGGAATCCGCTTTGCGGATATACACTCTGAGGAGAATAGGGGCACCGATCGACTCCACGGCTTCGGCAAAGCATGCAGCAAGACCGTAAAGGGGCTTAGCGGGATGGGACTTGTGGGTTCTTTCCACCGTAAGGGGCGGGCAACTTCCTCGTGGATAGAGGCCCCGTGACCAATAGCGCCATGCAGAGCAAGGTCTCGGCATCGCCGCGCCACCTCACCACCCCTCACGCCCCGGACGCACCACCGGACGTTTGTGGGGAGAGCGCCGGTCAGAGACCTACCACCTGCCGCCCAATTTCTCACTTTAGGTCTGCCGCTCATTGTCGTGGGACCTCAAGTTATCCCTGCGCCCGCGTGGTCAGCGCGGTGACCATGCTGCGCACCGACGACAACGCTCTCTCGCGTGGTCGTTGGTCGCATGTGCTGCTCGCCGAGGAATTGCGCATGCTCGCCGCGATAACCAGTAGCGTAAAGTGAGAACCGTTCGTCGTAACCTCACTCGACGCGCAAGAGATCGTTCCAATCCGTGGTGTAGTGCGGCGAACGCTGCTCGGAACGGAGCTTCCATTTCCGCTCGATGCCAGACGCGGCCAGCTTCACCGTCTCGCGGCCATGCACTGCGTTGATGCGGTCCATGGCTTTCATGAGCGCCTGACTGCGCGGTGAGTCCGGTGCCGTCCACAAATCGCCTTGCACCGTCGCGGCCGGGCTCAGCTCCAGAAGAGTGACGCCAGCCTTCTTGAAACGAAAACCGTCCCGCCACAAACGCACCGTCGCCAGCATGGCGGCTTTCAAGAGGACGGTCGTATCGGCAGTGGCCACGGGCAGACCGATGGTCCGCGACGCCACATATTGCCGGTCTTGCGGCCGGAACGGGTTGGTCGTGACGAACACCATGACGACGCCAGCGACCAGCCCCTGCCGTCTGAGCTTCTCGGCCGCGCGCGAGATGTGCATCGCGACGGCTTGTTCGAGTTCGTGCCGCTGCGTCACGGCTTGACCGAATGAACGGGACGCGATGATGCTCTTGTTATGAGCAACGGCAAGCGTCAGCGCCTGACACGGCGTGCCCCGCAATTCCAACGCCATGCGCTCCATGACGACGCCCATGTGCTCGCGCAGCCATGACGGGTCCGCGTCGCGCAATTGCAACGGCGTCTTGATGCCGAGTGCTTCGAGTTTGGCCGCCAGACGGCCAGCGACGCCCCACAGATCCGTAAGGCCGAGTTGCGAGAGCGCCAGCTCTTGATCGCTAGGCGCCATAAGATTGCACACACCCTCCATGGCGGCGGTTTTCTTAGCTGTGCGGTTGGCGACCTTGGCCAGTGTCTTGGTGGGCGCGATGCCGACGGACACCGGAATACCGGTCCATTGCAGCACGGTCGCGCGCAATGTCCGCGCATGCTGATCGAGTTGGGAGAAGCCTTCGAACGAGAGGAATGCCTCGTCGATCGAGTAGACTTCGAGATCCGGCGTGAACGCGCGCAACACCGTGACGACGCGGCCGCTCAAATCGCCGTAGAGCGTGTAGTTCGACGAACGCACGATGACGCCGTGCTTTGCGAACTTCTCTTTGTTGAGATGCCAGGGATCACCCATGCCGATGCCGAGCGCCTTGGCCTCGTTCGAGCGCGCGATGACGCAACCGTCGTTGTTGGACAGCACGACCACAGGCCGCCCGCGCAAGGCAGGCTGGAACAACCTCTCGCACGACGCATAGAAGTTGTTGCAATCGACGAGGGCGATCGGCGTCACCATGCCGTCAAAGCATCCTGATGGTGTGGCGCACCACGCCCCAGACTTCGAACGCACTGTCCTCGGTGATGCGAATATTCTGGTAGGCGGGATTGGCCGGCTCCAGCCAAACGGCCCCTGCCCTGCTGCGATACCGCTTGATCGTGAACTCGCCGTGGAGAATGCCGAGAATGACAGCGCCGTCCGTGGCCGTGATCGAACGATCGACCACAGCAATATCGCCCGGATAGACCCCTGCCCCCACCATGCTGTCGCCGACGACCCGCACGGCGAACGTGGCGGCCGGATGCACTATCAGCAGCTCGTTGAAATCGAGCGGCGTGTCGAGGTAGTCGTCAGCCGGCGACGGGAAGCCGGCCGAGATGGACGTCACGAAGCAGGGCACGGCCAAATGCGTCCGGATTTCGCACGCGATCGGATGGCTCGATGGTCCGGATGTCATCCTGGTCTCCTTTTTAGTTTGTTCATTGTTTGTTCTTATGAAGCTCGATTGTCAAGGCTCATGCGATGGCTTGGGGAAAGCTGGCGCCAGGCCAAAGTGAAGTGAGACGTGCGCGCCCTGCCCTCACCCACGTGAGATGCGAGACGTGAGCAATGGTCAGTTCTCGGAGTCCCACCAAAAACCAGATGCCTCACGCCCGTAGGATTTGGGCCTCCCGTCGCGCCCGGGCCTAGCCGACCACATCGGCGCCGGATCAAGGCCAAGACGAGCGGCCCGAAGGCGGGCCGGCCTTGACCGACGCCTCGGGTCGGCTCTTGTCGGCCCTGCGACGGGCAGGCTCCGAAAACCAGGGCGAACGCCACCCCTCGTCTACATCCACCAAGTGAGGGTTTGTGCAAATGTTGATTTGCGCAAATGCCAGTCCAGAATAATTGCCATGCGAATACTTGGTCGTTTGCGCAATTGGAGTATTTTGCATTTGTGCATTTGCTGAAATGCGCAATTGCACGCATACCCAATTTAATACTTGGCCATTTGAACGAATACGCTAACCTTTAATCATTCCATTGGGTATTCGCCCAAATCCACATTTATATAAATCACCATTTGGGGCATTGCATGATTCTTACATTTGCTTCTTCCAAGGGCGGCGTCGGCAAGTCCACGACCTGTGCCGCCATAGCCTCCGCGCTCGCTCTCGGTGGCGAGAAGGTGCTGCTGATCGACCTCGACCAGAACCGCACGCTCGAACGGTGGTCCCGCAAGGCGCCGATCAAGGGGCTGACCGTCTCCGCCATCGAACCCAACAAGTTCGGGGCCTTCTTCCGCGACAAGGAATCCTCCGGTGAATTCGACCACATCTGCATCGATCTGCCGGGGAGCAGGGAGGTCACCATGTTCAAGGTGCTGGCCCGCTCGGACCTCGTCGTAATCCCCGCCCAGGCATCTGAACCGGATCTGCGCGAGGCGCTCGTTGTCGTCAGTGACATCCGCGACGTTGGCGAGACGACCGGCCGCTCCATCCCGTATCGACTGCTCCTGACCAAGGTCTATCCGTTGCGGACTCGCGTGACCGACTTTGCCTATGCCGAGCTGGCACGTCTCGGGCTGCCACTGTTCCGCACCGCGCTAGTCGAACGCTCGGCCTACCGCGAGATGTTCCTGAACGGTCAGCCACCGACAGTCACCGAGGCAGGGAAGGGGGCCGGCCAGGAGGTCGAGAACCTCCTCGCCGAAATCAGGGCCATCGTGGCCGAGACCAACAAATCCATCCGGAAGGCAGGCTGATCATGAAAACACAACGCGCACCCTTCCAGCCCGTAAGCTCCGACATCGACGATGACAGGCTCGAACGCCTGGCCGAAGAGAAGGGGGTCGGCTCGATGGTCAAGACCGTCACCAATCAGAGCCGGGCAGGGGAGGCGGTTCCCATTCAGGCGCCGGTCCCAACTGTACAGAAAGCCGCAGACATCGAGGTGGCCGCCGCGGGCGCCACGCCCCGCAGTCGCATGAAAACCGTCAATCTGGAGCTGCCCGACTACGTCTGGACCGAACTCAAGATCCGCGCTGCTCATAAGCAGACAAGCGTCCGCCACATCGTCATGACGGCACTCAAAAGCGAAGGGATCGCCATCGCCGAGGTGGATATGGTCGAGGATGGACGGCGGGTGAGGGGCGGCAACAGGTCCGAATAGGCTA
Organism: Bradyrhizobiaceae bacterium; assembly: GCA_947475855.1. GTDB lineage: Bacteria > Pseudomonadota > Alphaproteobacteria > Rhizobiales > Hyphomicrobiaceae > CAMDPA01. The sequence goes on along the minus strand of CANJPN010000098.1, from coordinate 2,316 downwards.
CCCCGAATGCGGGTCATACCCTGCAGTTGCGCACTGAAGCGGCAGAGCCATTGAGGCCAGTAGTTGCGCAAGTCCCCAAGTGTGGACTTGGCCAGTTGTGCATCAGGGCAAGCGAGGTCGGTGCAGGCGCGAACGAGGGTGCCCATAGCTCCGCAACCGCCCGGCAGGCGTCTGAAGGGGTTAGGCTTGCTTTCATGGACGGGCTAATATATTATCCAAATTGTGCCATATGGCACGAGAAGGGATAACATATTGGCCGTATCACTCAAGTCACCAAACGATGTTCTGGAGGAGGTTCGCGACCGCTTCAAGCGGCGCAGGCTTGCACTCAACCTAACACAAGCCGGCCTCGCCAAGCGATCCGGCGTGGCTCTCGGCTCCCTGAAACGCTTCGAGACGACGGGCCTCGTCGCCTTCGACTCCCTCCTCAAACTGGCTCTCGTTCTTGACTGCCTCGGAGATTTCGACGGACTGGCCGCCGAGGATGCGCAGTCATTGAGCGGCAAGCCCCTCGACGAGGTTCTGGCCGGGACCCGTACCCGCAAGAAAGGCCGGATGACGTGAAGCACCGGCCAGCCATACTCCTCAATGTTTTCCTAGACGGACGACAGCGCCGCAAGATCGGCCGACTGGCCGCGCAGGGCAGGCGCATCCTGTTCGAGTACGATCCGGCGTTCCTCGCGACGGGCCTGCAGATCTCCCCGTTCAAGCTCCCGACGCGATCCGGCGTGATGATCGATGACGATCTGGTCTTCGACGGCTTGTTCGGTGTGTTCAACGACAGTCTGCCCGATGGCTGGGGGCGGCTACTGCTCGACCGCGCCGTCGAGCGTCTCGGGATTGCCCGCCAGGAGCTGACCCCGCTCGATCGTCTGGCGCATGTCGGACAACACGGCATGGGTGCACTCAGCTACGAGCCAGACCTGAGCAACAGCGACCGCGCGCCCGTCGTCCTGGAGCTGGACGCTATCGCCCGAGACGCCGCAACCGTCCTCAAGGGAGAGGAGGGGGCCGTCATCGAGAAGCTCCTGAAGCTCAACGGCGCGTCCGCCGGTGCCCGGCCCAAGGTAGTGGCGCAAGTCAGTGCCGACAAAAAGCGGATCATCCATGGCCCGGCCACGTTGCCCGACGGCTATGCGCACTGGATGATCAAGTTCCCCTCCGCCCAGGATGATGCCGCCGCAGGCGCCACCGAGTACGCCTACAGCCTCATGGCGCGCGCAGCGGGCGTCGCCATGCCGGAAACCCATCTCTTCACGGCGAAGAAGAAGCGGTATTTCGGGATCAAGCGGTTTGACCGCGACGCCGACCGCCGCATCCATATGCACAGCTTGGCAGGATTGCTGCACGCCGATCACCGCGTGTCGTCGCTCGATTACGATGCCCTGCTGAAGGCGACCCAGATCCTGACCAAGGACGCAACCGAGGTTGAACGCGCGTTCCGCCTCGCCTGCTTCAACGTTCTCGCCCGCAACCGTGACGACCACGCCAAGAACGTCTCGTTCCTGCTCGATGACGCCACGGGTCAGTGGACGTTGGCGCCAGCCTACGACCTGACCTTCTCGTCCGGTCCAGGCGGCGAGCAGAGCATGACGGTGATGGGTGAGGGGAGGGAGCCGAATGCGGGACATCTGAGCGCCCTCGCGAAGAAGCATGACCTGAAACACGGTGCCGCGATCATCGCCGAGGTTCAGGCTGCGGTGGCGGACTGGTCGAAGCACGCCGACGCTGCAGGACTGACGAAGAAGGCCGCAAAGCTGATCGGCGATCGCATTGCGCCGCCGGTCACGAAAGTAGCGAAGCTCAAGGCAAAGTCCGCGCCAAAGACAAAGGCTGAGCCCGAAGCAAAAGGGGCTGCAACCGCGAAGACGACGGCAAAGCCAGGTGCGAAGCCTCGCAAGGGTGACCGGTGAAGCCGCGCAGCGAGATCAAGACAGCAATTGCACAAGTGTCCAAGTGTTGGTTTGCCTGAAAGTGAGGTCGGGCGCATCCGGCCAATCGGCCGGACCGGGCTGTCGTGAACCGAGCCCCGTGCCGGGTCTCGGCCATCCGGCTTCCATCCCTTGCGTAAGGTCTTCGAGGAACGCGCAAAGGTCACGAGCCGACAAGGCGAGGGGTTAGGTCGAGACCCGCTTCACTGATCGTGCGATGTGTGGCGACGAAAAATATACGTGAATACAATGGATTAGTTGGTGACTTCCGCTTTTTCTGGCCTGCCTTCGCTTTACACTAGAGGCGGATAGCGGGTGCCGCGCGACAATCAAGGTGAGACACGTCGTCAATCAGGGTGAGACTGCGCCGGGGTGGACGGCCGTC
>CANJPN010000097.1 GCA_947475855.1 Bradyrhizobiaceae bacterium | reverse complement strand
GTCGCGCCGCTACATGAGCCTGGAAACGATGGCCGGCTTCTGCCATGATGCCACCGTCAGGCCGCCGGCAATCCCGGCCGCCTGACAATCCGAGCCGCGGCGCTCCGGATCATGCCTGTGGGCTTACACCACGTGTTGGGGCACTACCCCGTCGTCAAACCAACGCGCTAAGCGACTTCTTTCGGCGCGACCCAGAGCCGAACCCGAGCAGGCCCATCGTCGTTCTGGCGATCGAGCCCATAGTGCCGCGCCAGATGAGCCAATCCGAGTTGCAGCACGACCTTCCCCGACCGCTGCGGCCAGCCGCCATTGCGCTCGGCCTGTTCGATCCCCTTCAGGAAGCAGCACACGTCGAGCAGCATGTCCGACAGTTCCGGTCCTACGGCCTTGAGAGCCAACTCGACCCGCTGCCGTGCAGCTACCACGACATCGGCCATTTCCATCCCCGCGCCCGGCGCCCCCCGGGCCTGCCGCGAAGAAACCGCACCGGCGTCCCAGGATGCCGTCACTCGCGGCGACATCTGCCCACGCTCGAAATCCGCCCGCAACCGTTCACCCGCCTCGAATTCGATCGCCGAAATCATCGGCTTGCCTGCCTTGTCGCGGCGCTGCCGTAACCAAACCAATGGGCTTTCGCGCCCATTGTAACCCGGCGCCGCCGTGCAATTCGCCTGGTCCTTATCCGTGCCCTTCGCCCGGCTGACATGGCTAAGGACACTTTGCGTGCGGGCGGCATCGGGCCGGTTCAGGTGGTTGCGCAAAACCGTCGCCCCGCGTCGCGAGAGCACGAAGAGATCCGCCCCCGCGTTGCGGATCCAGCCGGCATCAAGCATTCGCAGAAACTCCGGCGGCGAAATGCACTCGCCGTTCCATCGGCGATCGGCATGCACAATCACGCCAGTTCCGTCGGTCCCCCGTCTCATAGACGCGCCCCGCCGGGCCAGCGCCTTCATGCGCGAAATCAACAGACCGGCGTTGCCGGAAGCAGCGTCTTCCATGCCCAAACTCCAGATTGTCGAAGGATATTCTAAGTCAGCGGATCAGCCGCCATCGCCACACCCCCGATCAGGACGCACCGAACACGGAGGACGCCGGGCTCGCCGCCCCGTGCATGGATGATCCGTCGACAGCGCGCACGATCAATTCGAGCAGCACCACCGCCTCGTCGAAGTCGGGATCATCCCGCCGGACCTCGACCACACCACACGCGTGAGCGACCGTAGTTCGGTCACGGTCGAACAGCCGCCCGACTTCCGTCAGGCTCATCCCATAACCGACATGCGCGATGTACATGCCGACCTGCCGCGCCAAGGCGATCTTGGCTCGTCCACGGGTAGACCGGCGCAACTGCTCGGGCTCGACAGAAAATACGTTGGCGACGATATCTTCGATCAAGACCCGCAGGCGGGCCTGTGCGGACGCCAGCGGCTCACTGCGCTTGAACGCAAAAGTTTCCGGGAAACTCGTCTCGTCCTCTGATCGCGACCACTGTGACATGACGACTGTCATCCAACTTTTCCATTCAACCTGGTCGCCTCGCCGCAATACCCGACGGCGAGCCGACATCTATTGTTGACGAGTATAAGACTGCGGCAGTCCGCAGCAGCGTTGTTGTAAAGCGAGAGTGAACGACGGGGATAAGTGAGAACCAATTCGGCACGCCCCTGACTTAAGACCGTATTGGCGCGGTTCATTGGAGCCAAAGACACTCCAAAACGACGACCGTCGTGCTCGAGAACGGGTTCCGCTGAGCCACAAGCCATCCAGTTTGAGAGAAATCCCCGCAGCTCTTCACGCGCATAGCCTTGCCGGCTCGACACTCCGAACGGGCAGGGCGATTGGCTATGGCAAAACAGTATCCGGGCAACCAACGGGGCCGTTCGCGCATCAGGGCTACCCGCTTCTTCGTTCAAACGCGCGACGCCGGTTACGACCGCACGCGGGACCTGCCCCGGCTAATCCCCCTTCTCACCCGGGACCTCGACACGCCATCTATCGCGGACCATCGGCGCCTCGTGGCTCTCCTGAGACGCGCACTCCGTGCTGAACGCCTGCGGTCGCGCCAACTGCACTGGACATACGACCCGGCAAGGCACTCCGCACTCGCCCGCGCCACCCGAATCGAAAACGCCGCCCTGCGGCGGCGTTGCGAACTTTTGGGTATCCATCAAAACCAATAGACCGGGTGTCAGCGGGGCCAAACGACCGGCGGCCCTACTTCTCGCGCCGCGTACCCAACCCCATCTTCTTTGCCAGATCCGATCGGGCCGCCGCATAATTCGGCGCTACCATCGGATAGTCATGAGGCAAACCCCACTTCTCCCGGTATTGCTCCGGCGATAAGTTGTAGTGCGTACGCAAATGCCGTTTGAGCGATTTGAACTTCTTGCCATCCTCGAGGCATACGATGTAATCGGCCGTAACCGAGCGCTTCACCGAAATCGCCGGTTTTGCATCATCCCGCTCCACCAATTCCACGGGCCCATTGACCCGCGACAGCGCCAGATGCGTGGCCGCTATGAGCCTCGGCAGATCCTCGGCCGGCAACGAATTGTTGCTGACGAACGAGGAGACGATCTCCACCGTATACTCCATGAGATCGCTCTTTGGCGTCTCATCCATGACCGAACTCCTCGCAATCAGATCTAGTGTCAGCAACAGCCCCGAACGCACAAGCTCTGCAACTGCAGCAAAATCAGCGTATCAAAGTGCTTGTGACAATACATACCAGAGACTGTCAATATAGATTAACCAGAAACCTTGGTTGATACTTGGGCCAAGGTCGCGGTGTCTGTCACTACAGGCCGCAAACACAAGTGCTTTCTGAATGAGCGGCGGCAATACGCCAGCCGGAATCGTATCAATCAGCCCCTTTCAATTCTCCGCGCATCAAACCTTCGCGCTGAGCACGCTGTTGTTACGTGCAATCCTCGACAATCCTTCCTATTTACGCAGCCGGAGCCATCACAGGAGAAGCGCGATGACCAGTGCCCCAAAACCTGCCCCCGATAGCGCCGAGAAGATCGTCAAATCCGATGCGGAGTGGCGTGAAACTCTGAGCCCGGAGGCCTACCACGTCGCCCGCAAGCACGGCACGGAGCGGGCCTTCACGAGCCCCCTCAACAACGAAAAGCGGCCGGGCATGTTCACGTGTGTCTGCTGCGATGCGCCGCTCTTCAAGACCGCAGATAAGTTCGAATCCGGCACCGGCTGGCCGAGTTTCACGCGCCCGGCGGACGATGGCAAAGTCGGCGAAAAGGATGACAGCTCGTTCTTCATGCGCCGGACCGAGGTGCACTGCGTCCGCTGCGAAGCCCATCTTGGCCATGTGTTTCCAGACGGCCCTCGCCCCACTGGCCTGCGGTACTGCATCAACGGCGTATCACTGAAATTCGAACCCGAAAGCTGAAACCAGCCTTTCCCCGGCAAACATGGCACCCACATGACGTGTCTGCCGGGCCACGCCTATCGGATCGATCGCGGCCAACCCCGATGCGATGCCGCAACCGTCATGATCGCAGCGCACCATTCTGCCTAGTCGGTTCGCACAATCCGAAAAAATGCCCGCCAAATCGGCTGAATCAGGCAATCTCAAGCTTTCAAGCCCTAAGCCATGCACTCGGTGCATTGTGCATTGCAACAATTGATCTGGTGCGCGGGCATCCTACGTATAGGTTGATGCAACGTTCATGAGCAAACAAACAGGGGGCCGTAACAATGCGATCGCAAACTATTCGCCGGCCTGCGAAGGCAGACAAGAACAAGAAGCTGCGCGTGAAGAACGAGCCGCCCACGCTGGAAGAAGCGATGCTCGCTGCGTCTTGCATCAGCGACGAGCCTTCACAGCAACTGGAAATCGCGGCCTCGCTAATGGGTCTGACGCTTACCGCCGAAACCACAAAGGCCCTTAACGCGGCCAAGCCGCGTGGCAACGTCGTCGACATCAGCACGCGCAACGGCGCATCGCGCACGGTCGTGGTTGAAAAGAAGCGCGTTATCGTCCGTACCTTGACACGCCCGGCGGCCGTTGCGCCTCGCGCGTTCGCCGGCCAGCTTCGCCTTGGTGGCCGCATCTGAGACAGGTCGAGCCTGCCCGGACAACGCATCAAATGTCGTCCGGGCAGGCGGCTACTTACCGTTCAGAAAGTTTCACGGGCTCACGAATCACCCTTCGCACTGGCGCGTTCCGAGGGTGTGAAGGCCGCGGCCTCCCGAGCGTCCTCTGCCGCCGCCCGGCGAAAGCGCTTCGCAGATGCGGCAACACTCCGCATGGCTGGAGCCACGCTGGCGACGCCGAAGTTGATCGCATGACTGGCAGCGACACCGATCTGCGCACCCGCCGCCCAGGCATCCTGATTGGCGCCAAGGTACTGGACCAGCCAATTCCGCCGTTCCTGCCGGTCGATCAGCATCTTACGGATCGCTTCGGCCGTCATCTCACGGCTGGAATTCTCCTGCCCGTCCGTAAGAACGGTCAGCGCGACCCGCTCGTCCGCGAGCAAAGTGACTTTGTCGATGCGCGCCACCACGGCGGCCACCGCGTCGAACAACGGCGTCCCTCCACGCGGCACGAACATCTCACGCGTGAGCCTTGGCATGTCGGCAATTCGCACGGCATCGAACACCAAGTCAGTGCTCTCCGTATCGAAAGTCGTCAATGAAACCCGCGTGCCCGCGGTGGACTGCTCCTTGAGAGTTGCAACGTAACCATTGAACGCCTCGATCGTCCGGTCGCGGCAGCTCTCCATCGAGCCGGAACGATCGAGCAGCACATGAACGTAGAGTCGGCTGTCAGTCATGTTAAACATCCCTTTGATCGCCGCCTCCTTCCCCGATAAGCGACGTATCAAACGATTGTGGCACCATGGCGCATCGTGTCATGGCTGCGCGCCCTCATGAGGTTGCGATCGCCCGCCGAACCGGCGAAAAGCCCTGGAAAACTCGACCGATCAGAATTCGTGCCTGCAGTGTGTTGGAGCGCATCATGCCGTCGTCAAAGCCGAAGCCTCACCTGATGCAATCCAACGGCCCCCAACCACCTGACGTCGCCAAGCGGCCCGTAAACGCGACCTGGCACGGCATCGAACTCGTCGATGAGTATGCTTGGCTCCGCGCCGAGAACTGGCAATCCGTGATGCAGGACCCGGCGCAACTCCCCGCCGATATCCGCGCCTATCTCGACGCTGAAAACGAATACACCCAAGGCAGGCTCGCGGGACAAACCCAGCTTGCCGAGCGCCTGTTCCAGGAAATGAAAGGCCGCATCAAGGAGGACGACAGCTCCGTCCCGCAACCCGACGGCCCATGGGAATACTATTCCAGCTACGTCACCGGCGGCCAATACCCGCAAATCTGCCGCCGCCCGCGCGATGGCGGCGCGGACCAGATCATGATCGACGGAAACAAGGAAGCGGAGGGCAAGGCGTACTGGACGCTCGGCGCCGTAACTCACAGCCCCGACCATCGTCATCTCGCCTATGCCGTCGACGACAAGGGCTCCGAAACCTACACGTTGCGCATTCGAGACCTCACGACGGGTAAAGACCTGCCCGACGAAGTGGCCAACACGCGCGGCAGCTTTGTCTGGGCCGCCGACAACCGTACGCTGTTCTATATCCGCCTCGACGCCAATCTGCGCCCGCTGGAAGTCTGGCGTCACGTCGCCGGAACGCAGGCGAGCGAGGACCAACTCGTCTATTGCGAGACAGACCACGGCTACTACGTCGGCGTCAGCCAAACCCAATCCGGACGCTATGTCCTGATCGACATTCACGACCACCAGACGAGCGAAGTGCACATCATCGATGCGAACGCGCCAATGTCGCGCCCGGTCCTCGTCGCACCCCGAAGTTTCGGCCACGAATACAGCATCGACCACCACGGCGACCAGCTTATCATCACCACCAACAAGGACGGCGCGGAAGACTTCAAGGTCTGCACCACGCCGATCGCATCACCAGGCATCGCAAGCTGGGTCGATCTGGTAGCCCACAAGCCCGGCCGCCTCATCCTCGACACCGTGGCATACGCCGGACACCTCGTTCGCCTCGAGCGCGAGGACGGCTTGCCGCGTATCATCGTGCATCGCTGGTCCGACGGCGCCGAACACGAAATCGCCTTCGCGGAAGAAGCCTATTCGCTCGGCCTTTCCAGCGGCTACGAATACGACACGGCGATGATCCGCTTCACCTATTCATCGATGACCACGCCGGCCCAGGTCTACGACTACGACATGGAGAGCCGCGTCCGCACGCTGAGAAAGACCCAGGAAGTCCCGAGCGGCCACAATCCCGCGGACTATGTCACACGCCGCCTGCAGGCTCCCGCGCGCGACGGCGAACTGATCCCCATTTCGCTGCTCTATCACAAGGACACGCCGCTCGACGGCACAGCCCCCGTATTCCTGTACGGCTATGGCAGCTACGGGATCGCGATACCCGCGGGCTTCTCGATTTCGCGCTTGTCCCTGGTCGATCGCGGCTTCGTCTTCGCCATCCCCCACATCCGCGGTGGCAAGGACAAGGGCTATCGCTGGTACACGGGCGGCAAGCACAAGAAGAAGCTCAATACCTTCCACGACTTCATCGACGCCTCCGAGCATCTGATCGCGAAGGGGTGGACGAAGCGCGGCAACATCGTAGCCAACGGCGGCTCGGCAGGTGGCATGCTGATGGGAGCAGTCGCCAATATGGCGCCGGAACTGTTCCTCGCCATCATCGCCAACGTGCCATTCGTCGACGTGCTCAATACGATGCTCGACAAGGATCTCCCGCTGACACCGCCCGAGTGGCCTGAGTGGGGCAATCCAATCGAAAGCAGCGAGGACTTCGATATCATCAAGTCCTACAGCCCCTACGACAACGTCGTCGCCAAGCCCTATCCGCACATCTTCGCTTTCGCTGGCCTGACAGATCCGCGCGTGACTTATTGGGAGCCGACCAAGTGGGTCGCCCGGTTGCGAGACCGCAAGACCAATGACAACCTCGTGCTGTTGAAGGTCAACATGGACGCGGGCCACGGCGGCGCTTCCGGCCGTTTTGAATCGTTGCGCGAACTCGCGATCGAGTACGCTTTTGCGCTGGATGTCGCCGGCCTCGACAGCTGACCGCCTCACCCCGCGAGCCCTAGCAATTCACGCCGCCCGGACAGGTCTGGTATGGCGGCAGCACGCGAAACATGTCCCGGGCATTGTCTATGCGGAATTGAATGACGCTTCCACTTTTGATTGTGATGTTCGGCGAAGCGGATCTGATAGCGATGGATTTATCCGCTCCACCGGTAGCGAATACGACGACGAATCCTTCAAGTTGCTGGCCCGGTCCCTGAATGACCGCGGCCACGCGCCCGAGTGGTTCCCCAGCATTGTCGAGAACCTGCGCGCCGATGTACCTCCCCGAAGACGACAGCGACTGGCTCTGCGTTTTGCCAGCGAAAAAGGTATTGGTTGGAACGAAGACCGTGCGTGCGCCTGTGCCGGGATTTTTTACAGGACTTTCCACAGGAGCCGGTCGCTTCGCCTCGACTTCAGGACTATTTCGAGCTGCCAGTTGGCGCTCAGCCTGCTCTTTTCTCTGTGCCTCCAACACCGCAGCCACTTCTGCCTGCCGCCGCAGTTCGATCGCCTCGTCGTTCCTCCTCCGGGCCTCGATCGAGGCAGCCATTTTTCTCTGCGCCTCCGCCGCTTCCGCCTGCGCCTTGCGCTCCGCTTCGATGGTGATGCGCGCAAGCTGTTCCCGCCGGGCTTCTGTCTCTGCCGTCACACGCGCTTCCTGCTCACGTGCAAGCTGAGCTTGCAACTCGGCCATCTTCCGCGCTTCCGCTTTCAGACTTTCCTCTCGCGCACTTCTGGACTCCGCCTCTCGCGTCGAAGCCGACGTCTTGTCCGCCAGCCCAACATCACGACTGTAGAAGTATCCAACCCCACCCATCACCGTCAGCGCAGAAAATCCAAGTATGGCGAGCCAAGAGGCCAAGCCAAACCCCATGAATACCCTGCGCGGCCTTCGCATTCCGCCGGAAAGCCTTATCGCTTCAATCAAGCCTTCTATTTCTTGACCGAACCGCTCGTGCGTAATGGTATAGGACTGGTATAGTGCCAGATCCGAGACCCCCTCGGAGAGTTCCTCCCGAAGCGGGAACACGGCCCTGTCGACAAGAACAGGAATCACGGTGATTCCTCTGCGGAGTGCCGCCGCAATCTCATCGTGCACGTAGTCGCGCTGAGATGTGCCCTGACGTTCCGCGTAGATCTGCCTCCACCGCGGACCAATGATAGCAACCAGAACCGAAGTCTCCTCCAATGCCCGTTCCAGTTGGAGATCGAACCTCTGGCCGGCCATCAGGTTGTTGACGTCCATAAAAACGCTATCGTCACCGAACACGCCGGCAAGATGATCCCGGATGCGTGCAGCAAAAGCGCGCTCATCGTCGCGGCGGTAACTGACAAAAATATTTCCCACGATGCCACTCCACCGCAGAAGCCCAGACGACAAGCCTGCGGAAGGAATTCCGCAGGTCGACAAAACGACGCTAACGAAACAACTTCACCCGATCAATGCTCGACAGCACACACACAACGGAACAAAAAAACGGCACGACAGGTTGCCCCGTCGTGCCGCTCGATACGCGCCTGGGCCGGTTTACCGGGCCCGGCCGATCTCAATCTTCACTCCAGCTGCCGCCATCGTCACGGCCGGCTGACTCATCGGGAGCATCGTAGGAACCGCCGAGGTCGCCGCCTTCTTGGGGGCTCTCCTGCGCCGCATCATAGGAGCCGCCGAGATCACCGGCACCGGCATCCGACGTATCCTTCGCCGCCGAGGCAGCATGCGCGGACGATCCGCCGTTCATCATGTTGGAGATCGCATTGGCAGCCAGCATGCCGCCCGCGACACCCGCCGCCGTCGCCATGGCCGACCGCATGAAGCCGCCACCGGCAGGCGCCTGCTGCTGCATCGGCATCATGCCACCTTGCTGCGGAGCATAACCACCACCTGCGCCACCGACAGGGGCACTGCCCCACGGACTGCCCGCGCGCGCCGGTGCTGCCGAGGGAGCGCCACCGAAACCGCCGGACTGCCGTCCAACCGGGGGAACTGCCGCAGGCCTTGCGGCCCCGCCGCCGAATAGCCCGCCGAGGAAACTGCCGCCAGAACTCTGCTGCGGCCGCGCCTGAGCCTCCAGTCCGCGCACGCGGTCCTCGAGGTCCTGGACCTGCTGCTGGGCGCTCTGCAGCGCCATCTCCTGAACGAGCACCGTCTGCACCAGCATATAAGGCGCATCTGGCATCTGCCGCACAGTATCCCGGATAAGCGCGTCAGCGTCGCGATCCTTATCGACCATGCCCTGCTGCCGCATGCGGTCGAACAGGCCGGTGATCATCTGGCGTTCTTCGGGGTTCATGCAATCCTCCCTCGGGGGTTTACCGATACGCTCCATGTAATCATGCGACGCCACCACGCAAGTCCCGTGATGCCCGAACCTACCTCGCCCACCAACAAAATTTTCCGTCACGAAAGTGTAGCAACTGCTTGATCAGCGTAACACTTGAGCATTTTGACGGCCCCAGGAATGCCACTGAGAGAAGATACCGATTGGTCCCCTATCCCGCAAAATCCACCCAAAACGGCTACAGGGGATGCCCCCCAGGCCGCCGATTGCCACGAATTCGAGGACAGCTGCCTTCCGATCTCCCCTGCTTCAAGGCGGCGGCAACATCAATAGTCGCCGCAGGGCGGCCAGCAGCGGCTCCTGGTGAGGACCGACCCAACCGACCGCGCGCTCCTGCAAACGCTCGATCGCTGCATGCGCCCGCCGAGCCTTCAGCCGTCCCTGAGTTGTAAAGCGAATGATCGTCGTTTCCGGGTCCTCCTTGGGCCGAGGCCGCGTTACGAACCCCCGCAATTGCAACGAACGGACCGCCGCTGCGAATTTGTCGGGCTCCATACCCGAAGCCGGCAGCAACCGACCGATCATTCCGCCATCACACCCGTCGATGACATAGAGAACCTTCAAGAGCTCCGTGTTGAGATCGAGCGGCTCGAGCAAAGCATTGGCCTGCGCCTCGAACACCCGATGGGCATTCTCAACGAGATTGAACAACGATGAGGCTGCATCCCCCGCCCCCCGCAACTTGTCCGCGGCCACAACTCCTCCGATCCCTCGTCGCGCCCCCCGGCCCGTGGACCGAGCCAGCCGCGATTCCTCGTCGACATTCCTAGACTGCGTTTGCATTACGAATGGCACCATTTCCTCACTCACCAACCGACCGAAACGACCCCAAGTCGTCCCACAGCAGAAAAAATTACAGTGCGACCGTCCACTAGCCCCACCAAAACCCAATCACGCGACAATATCCGCCCCCACGCGGGTCATAACGCGAGAACCTCTACAGAGGACTTCACACCGCACCTGGCATTAGCGCAAAACCCCGGCTTTCCCCGTTCGTGCCAACGCCAAAGTCTAGCGACACCGGACACCGCAGCGCCAGGAAAACGCCGAAAATACGGGAATTCTCTACCCTCCAAGGCCTCGCGCGGGCCCCTGCGGCAGCAATTTATTAGTTCAAATTTTAGCTAATAATGCGTTCCGCGACTCCTTGGAAAAGACTTCATTCACATCAAATTTTACGAAAACATCTCCACCTTCGCTACCAATCAAATGACCATTGCGAATAATTGAAAGTCATTTCCCGACAATCCATAAAAATGCGCGGAAATAAGAACGGAAAGCGCAACGAACCAAATGCATATTGCCCTCATCCGCCGTTTCTCTCGGGAGAGCTCTATGACCGCCATCCATCCGACACTCCGCAACCTCGTGACCGACGAGCGTGGCAACGTTCTCATGACCTTCGGACTGACCACCCTGCTCGCTGTCGCCGCCGTTGGTGGCGCCATCGACTTCGGCCGCGCCCACAAGGAAAAGGACCGCCTTCAGGCGGCCATGGATGCGGCCGTCGTCGGCGGCATGACCAAGTATCGCGAAACCAACAACATGGACGAAGCCAAGACTCGCGCCATTGGCCTGTTCAACGCGCAATACCCCAACGCTGTGACGCAGAACGCCAATAACACCCTGACGGCTGGACCCAACGCACCGCTCGTGACGTTCACGACCACGGGATCGCAGATCTCTGCTACGGCCTCGATGACGACGACGACCCCGTTCCTGTACCTGGTAACCGGCTCCAATCTCAAGGTCGGCACCTCCGCTGCCGCGGATCTATCCGGCGAAACGCTGACGTCTTCCACGCAGAAACAGCTTGAAGTCGGCATCATGGTCGACCTCACGGGTTCGATGGGATCGACCGTCAACGGCATGACGAAGATCGCTGCCTTGAAGCTTGCCGGCACCGACCTCATCAACATCCTGCTGCCGTCGAGCGGCGCCAACAACGCGGCCGTCCGCGTCGGCATCGCACCCTTTGCCGACTACGTGAACGCCGGCGAATACGCGTCGGCGGCGACCGGCCTCGCGGCGACGGGCGGCGCCTACTCGAACATCTCGAACCTCGCCTGGACCAAGAACGGCGTATTCTCGGGCTCCTATCAGGGCGTCACGGGAAATGCGTCTGGCTCCCAGGCCGGCGCGACACCACCAACATCGGGCACATCCTCGGGCGGCTCGGGATCGACGGCTGGTAACGGTGCAACCTACAACAACGCCTACTGCTCGAACCCGACCACGACGCAGACGACGCAGGTCACCACGACCATGAACACGACCACCTTTGGCACGGCCGACGTTGGCACGTCTTCGAACTACGGCGTCTCGGGTTCTGTCAACACGCCGTACTACTTCCAGAGCGGCAACACCTGGTACTACGTAAGCCAGGCCGGCTACACGTACAACAACCGCCCGTGGGGCCGCCTGTACTATCAGCGCAGCAACGGTTCATGGTCGCAGTACGACAACGGCTCGTACTACAACTCTCACATCCCCAACACGACGTCGCAGACGACTACAACCGTCGTAACCGGTTGCGAGAGCACGACCACGACCACAACTGCCGCGGCAACACCGAGCAAGTTGATTTCGTGCGTGACGGAGCGGACGGACACGACCAACCGATACTCGTCGGCGACCCCAAACAGCACGAACGGCTACGTCGGCCCTTACAACGCCGGTTCATCGTCCAAGTACAACTACAGCTCGGACGGGAAGTGCTACGTCGCCGGACGTGAACTGCCAGCCGTGATCCCGCTCACCAATGACCGGGCAACGCTGTCAGGCTTCTTCATGAACGCAACGATCGGCGGCGCAACGCCAGGCCATCTCGGCACGGCATGGGCTCGCTACCTGATCTCACCAGAATGGAGCGAAGTCTGGCCGGCAGCAAGCGCACCATCGAGCTACACTGCCTCCAACGTCATCAAGGCAGTCATCCTGATGACGGACGGCGAGTACAACATCATCCACGGCGGCGAGTCATCGGTCATACAGACCAAGGCTCAGTGCGATGCGATGAAAGCACAGGGTGTACAGATCTACTCGATCGGGTTCGGCTTCTCGACCACCTCTACGGCCGGCGACGGAAGCGCCGAAGGCAACGCAAAGGCTGTCCTCAGCTACTGCGCTACCTCCTCCGCCCACCTCTTCGTCCCTTATGACGGCACCGCACTCCGTGCAGCCTTCACCAACATCGGTACGGCCCTGAGCACGCAGATGACCACGACCACCACGACAAAGGCTGCTCGCGTCCTCAACTAAGCTGCCACCACGAAAAACGGGGGCGGGACACATGCCCGCTCCCAACTACAAAAAACACCCCCCATCAATCCGACAAGACCAACGGGCCTCGCCCGCCAACAATGAAACCAGGAGACCCCCAATGAGACTGATCCTCGCCGTCCTCGCCTTTTCAATCATGATCCCCGTAGCCCATGCTGACGATGAAGACGAGGGCAACGAGCGTCCCCCGGCTCCGGTCGGCGGCATCTGCATCCAGTCGACCGACGGCCCGACCGTCTGCCTCTGAGTGCGAGCGACCACGCAAGCGTAGTCAGAATGCAAAAAGGCCGCCCCGAGGGGCGGCCTTTCCGTTTTGGCACCGCGTAAGTTACGCGGCTTTGACATCTTGGACGGGAGATTTGGAGACCTCCTCGTGTTCCATGCCTGACTTCAAACCAATTCCGATGTACCGAACTCGACCTGCAATCTTGGCTTTCTGCACACCCAACTCACCAAATTCACGTCCGAAAGTTGGTAGCGCCAGAGGCTCCTTCTTCAGTTCCTCACACCACTCGCAGTAGTCCTCGTACAACGCAGTAGCAGTCAGACTAGAACCGTCCTGTGTCTCAATTCTCTCCTTGTAGAACAGCTGGACGTCGTTTTCCGGAGCCACCAGCTTCGAGGCCACGGCAGGCAACGACTTGTTGTCGTTGGCACTGATGCGGACCCTCGGCTGAACCGCAGCCGGCAGAACCGGAGCGGAGGCTTCGATAGTCACCGGCTGGGATGCGGAGCTGGCAAGAGTTGCCATCGCCGGAGCAGCAGGTGCCATACGCTCGTCAAGACGCCACTGACTGAAGGCGATGTACATTCCCAGGCTCGACCCCACTTCCAGGAGCAGCGCGATGAAGATCGTCATCGCCATCTGCACGTCCTCGACCTTGATCGAGGGCCCGAAGCTACTGGCAAGCTTAGCCAGCACTGCGGCCTGCGGATCAGCCTGGGCACCATGTGCACCAGCCTGGAACTGCGCGAGCTTCGCCTGGTTCTCGGCGATCCGCGCATCGAGAGCCGCCGCCTGTTGGGCAGACGCGAGCTCGGACAGCAGCGAGTGGATCTGCTGGCAGTAGTCGCGGTTGCCCTTGGATTTGATATCCGTGCAACCGGCTGTCCAGCCCCATTCCCGCTTGACCTTGA
This sequence comes from Bradyrhizobiaceae bacterium, assembly GCA_947475855.1. Lineage (GTDB taxonomy): Bacteria > Pseudomonadota > Alphaproteobacteria > Rhizobiales > Hyphomicrobiaceae > CAMDPA01. Next base: position 1,020 of record CANJPN010000097.1, on the reverse strand, counting down.
GACCGTCCAGTTCGCTCTGCACGGCGCCGCTGGGACGATGCTGCGGGATGCCAGCAAGCTGGGCCCGATCACGATCCAAGTCGGTGCGCAGATCCTTGTGGGACTGAGCCTCATGAGTGCGCTTACCGGACGTATCAGCCCGATTCAACGCAGCGTGGCCGAGAGCAGAAGTCAACGAGAACGCCGTGACCACTACCATCACCACAGCAGACGCTACCGCCTGCGACCACATCCGGTTACGGATGGCGGCAAAGAAAAAGAACGGTACGAGAGCCTTCATGCAATCAGCGGCAACGCTGGCTGCACCATATATTTGGCCGTCGAAAGCCGTTCTTCCTAACTGAAACCCGAAACTCCAGTTCATCGCTGCAGAGACTGCTAACAGGACTCCTGCGGCGAGGACCCCTAGTACCCCTAGAGCATGCCTTAGCATGTTGGTGCCCTCATCTTCTTTGAGGGACCGCCAGCACGTACCCAAAAACATTTCGCGTCACGGATCCCCGTTTGCGAGGTGATGCCCGGTTCCCACACTGTCGTTGCACACGTTGGATCTGCATCCGTCCTGTTCCGAATAAGAGCCGGCCGAGCAGCCGCCTCCAGGACATTCGCATTTCCAAACGAGAAACAACTCCAAGCCCGAGATCCATTGCAGTGAATTCAAGCTCGAACCGATACCGCCGCTAGGCAACATATCGAAGCTTATCCACTGCACGCACCTGACGCGGTCCCTGAAAGAGACCCAACCAACCTCTGAGCAACCGATACTCGATTCGTTAGCCTATCCGTAAGAATTTCAACGGGTCGCGAGCCAAGCCGCTCATCGGGCCGTCCAAAGCTGCCCGGTTTCCTGCACAGGTTGTGCACAGCCTCACGTGAAGTCGGGGCCGCTCGAATGCCACGGCGCCAACACCTAGTATTCCAACCCGCCACCAAACACGACATTTGGTGGTCTGAGCGTTTTGGAGCGGGAAACCGTCATATTCCCGTAGCGTGCCCAGTGCATCGAAACCATCAAATGAT
>CANJPN010000096.1 GCA_947475855.1 Bradyrhizobiaceae bacterium | reverse complement strand
GGATGAGGCGTGGAGGCGGGGCTCGGTGAGGCGCGAGGGAAGCAGGCGGGTGAATTGCCGCCGGCTGTCCTGTTCGCGTGCACCATGAACGCCGTCCGCTCGCCGATGGCGGCTGCGATTCTCAATCACCTCGCCGGCCGTCGCTGTTACACGGTCTCGGCCGGCGTGAGGCGTGGCACGCCCGATCCGTTCGTGACGGAGGTCATGGCCGAGATCGGGATCGACGTCAGCCACCACGCGCCCACGACGATCGCAGATTTGAACGACACCTCGTTTGACCTGATCGTTTCCCTGTCGCCGGAGGCGCACCATCAGGCGCTGGAGTTGACGCGGACTTTTGCGGTCGACGTCGAATACTGGCCGACGTTCGACGCCTCGATGATGATCGGACAGGGTAGCCGCGAGCAGGTTCTGCAGGCCTATCGCGGCGTACGCGACGCCCTGTTCCGCAGGATCAAGCAACGCTTCGGATTGCAGGGGGGGCCGAGTGTGTAAGGTTGCGTTGCACGCCGACAAGCTTGGAGCTCACGAGGACACTGCTCTAGCTTCGCGCCATCCGCTCCATCCGCAGTGCGCCCATGATCAGGGCGCCGCCGATGCCGGTCAGCATCCATAGTCCCGCACCGAAGCTGCCGGTCATGTCGTGGAGTGCGCCGAGGATGAGGGGGCCGAGTGCGCCCCCCATCTCGCCCGCGGAAAAGAACATGCCGCTCGCTACACCGGCCCGAGCCTCACCAATGCCCGGCATCTCCACCAGTGTCAGAATCATGATCGTGGTCAGCGAAGCCCGCGCGATGCCTTGCACGACAAGGCCGGTGAGCAGCACGGATCCATTGTCGGCCCGAAGCATCAGGCTCGACAGCGTCGCCGACAGACACAGTAAAAGCAGCAGCCGATACCGCCGTCCGGGTGTGGCCAGCCGTGGCAAAATCAGGGCGCTGAAGACGCCAACTAATGTCGGTACCGTCGCCCAGAAGCCAGCCTCGGCCGGCGTCATGCCGCGCGATCGCAGGATCTCCGGCAGCCAGTTGTTGAGGCCATGATTGAAAGCGAATATGCCGAACGCCATCATGAGCAACATCCGCGCCGACGGCATTCGCAACAGCTCGCCGATACCAGAGGAGCGCGGTGCTGGAGGAACTGGCTTTCGCTTCGATCGCGACGAGGACGCGGGCGGCGTCACTGCCGCTGAGACCTCAGCGCCGCGTACGCGGGGGCTCATCGCGATCAGCAGCCACACGACGCCAGCCCCGAGCGCCAATCCGGCCCACAGTTGCAAGATCGCGCGCCAGTCGCCGCCGAATGCCGGCATCATGACCGAGTTAGTCAGCGATAGTACCGTGACTGAGCCGAGCGCTGGACCAGTGCCGTAGATCCCCATGGCAAAACCGCGCTCGGCGCCCTGGAACCATCCGCTGATCAACTTGGGTGCGGCGATCGATACGATCGGGCCGCCGATACCGAACACGGCGACCGCCACCCACAATGTAGCCGCATCCGGCGCCACGCTTCGCATCAGCCCGGAGATTGCGATGAAGAAAGCGGCGAGCGGCAGGGCCCGGCGCGCGCCGATGCGGTCGATCAGGGTTCCGCACGGCACGGCCGAGACGATGAACACGGCCTGCCAGGCGCCGAACACGAACCCCATCATGCCGTGACTGACGTCGAGATCACGCTCGATCGGCCCCACCAGCGGCGCAAGGCTCACCGTCGACATGCCGAAGGTCACATAGACCAGCCATACGCCTGCCAGCACCACCCAGCGGAATGGCGTTGGCTCGGCGGCCACCGGCGAAGCCCGCGATATCGTCGCTGCCACCGTGGCGCTGCTGCTCTTCCTATCGCGCCTGCGCGCCACCCGTGCCCCCCGCGTGCCGACTGCCGACCACGATGCAACCTCGATACACCATTGCGGCATCACAGACACCGATCAACCGGCACCTTCTTGTTTCGTGGCTTCTAGGCAAACAGGACTGCAGCACAGCATGACGCCTGGTTATCTGGCTTGCGGTTTTCGAACTGCGGCCGGACCATCGCATGGAACGGTGGTGACACCGTTGGAGGGTGCGAGCGCGCACGGTTCGATCGCGTCGGCCTGCTCGGGGTTCAGCAGGATTTGGATGGGCTGAGCCCCGAAAATCATGCATTCCTAGCGGCGCGCCACGAACTGAGGCACTGTCATCGGGCAAATGCCGCCGGCAGCTTCAACTCGCAACGCCCGTCGCCGGAAAGCGATAACGGGCGTGGCGCCTCCATCCCTTGAACTTCGATGCCGCGCAGTGAGATATCCCGCCAACGGAACGCGCGGTTGGTCTCGCTCTCGGCCATATTGTGAGTGCCCAAGGGTGCCTCAACCCGCGCCGAGTTTTTTTGTCCATCCGGCCAATGCGGTAGTGTCGACGTCCCGGGTGAGATCGACCGCGTCTTCGCCGGGCACGTAGATCTTCTTGAACGTCATCTCGGGGGCCGCGATCGGCTTGGTCGCATCGATTCCCATTTTCGAGCCGAGGCCGTCACGCGTCGAGGGATCGAGCTTCGAGCCCTGGCTGTCGTTGACCACGAGCAGGCCGCGGTCGGCTTGGAAGCGTGTGGCGACCGCCCATTCGACCTGTGCGGGATCGTGGATGTCCACGTCCTCGTCGACGACGATCACCTGCTTGACGTCGTAGTGGCCAGCGAAGGCGCCCATCATGACGTTCTTGGGCTCACCGTCGCTGCGCTTCGCGAGCTTTACGTGAAGGTGGTAGCGGCAAATGCCGCCGTGGGAGAGGTGCACATCGCGGACGCCGGGGAAGGTGCGCTTGAGGTGGCCGAGCAACGTCGCCTCGCGCGGGATGCCGCCGAGCACGAGGTGTTCGAGGCCCCCGCCGCCGATGGTGTGATAGATCGCATCCTTGCGCCGGGTGATGGCGTCGATGGCGATGACGTGCCTGTCCGCGCGCTCGCCGTAGTATTGCGGGAATTCGCCGAACGGCCCTTCGGGCTCGCGCACTTTCGGTAGCATGTGGCCCTCGACCACGATTTCGGCTTCGGCGGGCACGAGCAGATCACTCGTCTTGCACTTGACGACGGGCAGGTTGCGGCCCTGCAAAGCACCGGCGATCTCGAGTTCGTCCTGGTCGAGCGGCGCGATGGCCTGCGAGGCCAGGAGCGACAGCGGGTCGATTCCGATGACGACAGCGACGGGCAGGGGCGCGCCGTTCGCCTCGGCCATTTCGTAGAACAGGTTGGTGTGACGCGGCAGGAGCAGTGCGCCGAGCTTCTTGGGGCCGGACACCTGCAGTCGCACGATCGCGACGTTCTGACGGCCAGTCTTGGGGTTTTTAGAAATAATCAAGCCGGCGGTGATGTAGGGGCCGCTGTCGTGCTCGTTGTGGGTGGGGATCGGCAGGTCGCGCAGCAGGTCTGGCGACAACTCGACGACGTCCTGGGCAGGAGCTTTGGTGACGACCTCGCAGGGACGTGGATTGGCGGCGGCGTGCTCGAACCGGGCGAGCATGTCGGCGTGATCGACGCCCATGGCTTCCGCGATCCACTGGCGGGCCGAGACGAGGCCAGAGACGATCGGCAGAGCGTGGCCACCGGGATTGGGGAAGAGCGTGGCCTTGCGGCCGTCGAGAACCTTGGCGATGGCCGCGACCTCGTGGGCGAGGTTCGCGTTGGGTTTGGTCACCGCGAGGCGGCCGGTCGAAGCCAGATGCGCCAGCCAATCCCGCAGCGAGGTGAACGGGCGGCGGTTCGCCCCGGCCCCTGGGCTGGTCGCCGCTGGGCTGCGGGCGATTTTGGTCTTGGTGCTCATATTCGGCCTCGTCTCGATGTCCTGGAGGACTAGCATAGTGGCCGAATTCGCAAGGCGCGAGGTCGGAGTTTCCGACAGGCTGGAGTTTCCGGCGGTGGCTTTTGCGCGTTGGAGCGAAGGCAGTGACGCAGCATTCTGCAACGCCAATAACGACGCATATTGGGTTGGATTTGTATTATTCGACATTCGAATGATGAATGTTGGCGCAATCTGATATTTTAAACATTTCGTATAAATTAATGTTTCATTAACCTTCATTGTCAATGCTTACGATCTAGTTAATGCGCAAATCGTTTTCGGTGTGCCGAGCTCGATTTGGTTATCTTCCTGCAAGTGTCTTTTGTTCAGCGGGTGTGCATCAAGTGCCTGTAACTGAGGATCTATTCGAGTATGGCTTCGTGGCGCTGGCGTTGTTGGCGGCTGGGCTCGTCAAGGGGGTGACCGGCATCGGTTACGCCACGATGGCGATGCCTCTGCTCGTGGTTCTTGTTGGATTGGAGAAGGCGCTGGCGCTGGTAGTCGTGCCGGCAATTGTCAGCAATGTTGCCGTTTTTGTCGGGGCGGTGAACGTTTTTGAGACGCTGAAGCGATTCAGGCGCTTCTACCTTGGGATTCTGCCGGGTATCGCGGGCGGAACAGCGCTGCTCGGCGTCGTCGATACACCGCTCGCCACGAACATCCTTGCGCTCTTGACACTGACGTATGTCGTGCTTGCCGTGGTGCGGCCGGAATTTTCCCTGGCGAAGGGATTGGAGCGGCCTCTGGCGCTGCCGGCGGGGCTGTTGAACGGTGTCCTGACCGGGCTGACAGGCTCGCAGATCCTGCCCCTCGTTCCCTACATGATGGCGCTGCGGCTTGATGCGCATTCGCAGGTCATCGCGATCAATCTGGCCGTTACGATTGGATCGGGTGTGCTCGGCGCGACGCTGCTGGCGACCGGCGCGATGACGCCAGATTTGATGATCGTGTCATGCGCGGGCGCACTTCCCGCGATCGGGGGGACGGTGCTCGGCAACGGCGTGCGCGGACGTTTGCCCGTCGAAGCATTGCGGCGGTTGACTCTGGTGATGCTGGTCGTTGTCGCCGTCGGTCTCGGCGGGCGTTCGGTGTTCGATGTGGCGGTCGGATCAATTTGCGGACGCGAGGTGGCCGATCAAGCCTCCAGCCGAGCGACATTCATGTGCCTGGCCAGGCTCGGCAGCGAGCTTGTGACGACCCCTGTGGTCGGGGAGGTGCCACTCATCCAATGAGCCTACGTATCGATAGGCTGCCGTGACGGCGAGTTGATCACAGTAAATAATGGAGGGAAATGATGCCGAGTAACGGGCATGGGCGCGTGCGCTACGTCTTCACCTACGGAACGCTGATGTCATCGGCGACGGGCGACATGGGGGCGGCCGAGCGCGCCTTGCTACAAGCTTTCGGGACGTGCGCGGGCAGGTCAACGATCCGGGGAGCGATGTTCGATGCAGGGGCGTGCCCGGGCGTCGTTCTTTCCGGAGGACGCCACGATGTAATCCAGGGCGAGTTGTGGCGCATTCCGCTGGAGCTACCGGATATTCTCGAAGCTCTCGATCGGTATGAGGGCTGCGCGGCGCAAAGTCCGAAGCCGCATCCTTATGGCCGGCATCGTATCCGCGCCCGTTGTATTGGCGTGGGGCGGGTTACGGCGTGGATTTATCTGTGGGCAGGATCTACCGATGATCTCGTCCGCATCAGGGATGGCCGCTGGCTTGGACCATCGCGGCCGGTTCTCATCGGAAATGCACGGGAGAGCGTGGCGGCATGACTGGGTCTGTCGCGGCGTTCGCATTCAGGCGAGCGCCGTCACGAAGCGCGACAGGGTTTCGGGAGCGCAAGCGGATGCAGCCGTGAACAGGGCGACGAATGCTGCCACGTTGGCGATCAACATCGTTGCCACCAATAATTGTCGCACGGTGTTTTCGTTTATTGCCGAGGTGAAATCCGCAACGGGTCGGGTGGAGAATTGCATGTCGGTTCCTTCACCCGGCAGCGCGGTAGTCGATATGGGGCGCGGTGGTCGCATCCGTGCGGGCCGGGAGGATCTGGGCTGCGGGCTTGGGCTTGGAGAAATAGTAGCCTTGAGCTTCGGTACAGCCGAGAGCGCGAAGCAATTCGAGCTGTTGCGCGGTTTCAACGCCTTCCGCCGTCGTCGACAAACCAAGGCTCGTGGCAAGGGTCGTGATCGTCTTTACGATTGCGGCACCGTTAGCGTTTTCTCCGAGTCCGTTGACGAATGATCGATCGATCTTCAGCGACTGGATTGGATAGGACATCAGGTAGGACAGTGAGGAATAGCCTGTCCCGAAGTCGTCCATGGTGATGTGAACGCCGAGTTGGCGGAGGTCGTTGAGGTGGCGTTGGGTCAACGCGCTGTCCTGCAGCAGCGCGGACTCGGTGATCTCGATTTCGAGGCGGTTCGGGGAAAGGCCTGAGACTTCGAGGGCAGAGAGTACCATCGCCACGAGGTTATTGTCGCGGAATTGTACGGGCGAGAGATTGATTGCGACGCGGGCATCGCCTTCTCGCCGGCTGATGTCGTTGCAGGCCGTCTGGAGCACCCAGGCGCCGATCGGGCCGATCAGTCCGGTCTCCTCTGCTAGCGGAATGAAGTCGAGCGGAGGCACGTTGCCGTGCTGGGGATGGCGCCATCGGATCAAGGCTTCATACGCAGTGATGTGTTGGTCGCTGATCGAAACGATCGGCTGGTAGTGAAGTTCAAACTGGCCCTCGTCGAGGGCGCGACGCAGATCTTCCTCGAGCTGACGGCGGGCGCAATGCTCCTCGTGCATTTGCTGATTGAACACGGCATAGCTGCCGCGCGACTGGGCCTTTACGGCATAGAGTGCGAGGTCTGCCGCGGCCAGAAGATCCTGTCCGGTCTTTCCGTGGGATGGGGCCATCGATATGCCGACACTGGCGCCGATGGCGATCGTCTGGCCGTCGATCGAATAGGGCTGGGACAAGGCGCGGGTGAGACGCCTGGCAAGAGCTTCTGCCTGCTCTACCTGGTTGGCGCCCATTTGTAGGATGGCGAACTCATCGCCACCGAGGCGGCCCACGATGTCTCCGCTTCTGACGGTGTTGCGCAGGCGCTCGGCGACGAGTTTCAGCAGGAGATCACCCACCGCGTGACCGAAAGTGTCATTGACCGGTTTGAAGCGATCGAGATCGATCATGAGAACGGCGAACGCGCGGCCTGAGGCATTCAGGCTCGCAGCTTCTTCGAGCTGCTGGCGAAACACGGCGCGATTGCTCAGACCCGTCAATGCATCATGGCGGGCGAGCTGCAGCACCTTCGCTTCGGCGCGCCGCCGGCCGGTGATGTCGGTCAGCGTTCGCACGAAACCACCGTCGGGCAACCTGATGGTTCGTACTTCGAGCACGGTTCCATCGGGGCGTTCGCGTTCATATTGCGGGATGACCTCGCGCTGGTCGGGGGAGCGGATGAAGTCGAGAAGGTCGGAGCCGATGCGCCGATCGAATTCACCGCGCTCTTCCAAGTGCTGGACGAGCTCGCGGTAGGTGTGGCGCTCGCGGGTGAAATCATCCTGCAGGCCAAGCAGCTCGCCGAGACGGGCATTCATGAAGCCGATCTCGCCTTTGGCGTCGACCATCAGAATGCCTTGCGTCATGTTCTCGAGCGTCGCCTCGTGCTGCAGCCGCTTGAGCCGAAGTTCGCGCGCGGTCTCCACGAGCCGGAGGCTGCGGCGGACAATCGCAACAAGCGCAGCGAGGATGAGAAGTGTGAGCGCTGCGGCGCCGACGTAGTAGATCTTCGGGTTGCGCTTCCAGCCGAGCGCCGGCTGGTATTCGTTGGTGCCGACGATCACGGCTAGCGGATAGCCATCGACCCATCGGGTTGAGGTTATGCGGTGAACGCCTGTCGTGGCATCTGGATGGCTGATCGTCGCGGCGCGCTTGTGAAGGAGGTGCTGCAGCAGTGTCGGTTCGATCAGTTTGGCGCCCAGGTTATCTGCGTTCTGACCACCGCTGGCGCGCACGACGCCATCCATGCCGACCAGAGTGACAGCGCCGCCCGATCCCAGTTCTATCGAGCGGTAGAATGAGGAGAAGTGCTCGGGGTCCAACGAGGCGACGATCACGCCGCCGAAGCTGCCGTCGGGGTTGTTCAACCGCCGGGTGATTTGTACGGACCACTGTTTGGTTACGCGGCCGAGAACGGGCTTGGAAATGTCGACCACATCTTCGAGCGCGTTGACGTGAACGCGGAAGTGGTCGCGATCGGAAAGGTCGAGGGGGGCTGGCGGCTGCGGGCCGCGATCGGAGGCGATCAAGTACCCGTTACTATCGATTACGGCGAGCTGGAACGTGATGTCGCTCGAGGTGAAGGCCTGCTTGATGAGGTCGGACCAGTCGGTCGGTCCGGCGGAGCGGGAATGAGCGTGGCGCAGGTAGAGCAGGGTTTTGTCGATCTCGCCGATCGAGCGAATGACGTTCTGCTCGAAGACACGGCTGAGGTTGGCGGTGTCGCTTTCGAGGGCGCGGCGTTGAGTCGAGCGCTCCATGCCGACCATGGCATAGGCGCCCCACCAGATGCCGATCAAAAGGGCTAATCCGAAGGCGACCGAGGGGAGCTTGAATAGTTCGATCAGGCGGCGTGCTGTGTCTGCTGTCGAGATGGTCATGGCGGGCTCTACGCGGTACAATCCTGGGTAGATCCGATGGTGCCTGTTCGTGGTTATGGAATTGTTGCCGCGATCGAAGGGTGTCATCGGTCATTCCAATGACTTCAGGCGGCTGTGGCGTCGTTTTCGCCGTCCGACGAGATAGCGGTCAGGTTCCGATCGGAGCGCAGCCGTGTCCCGTGGCCGGCTCTCCAGGTCCTGCAATCAGGTCACAGTCCCGTCCTAAATCAACTTTAGGCGGGATGGGCGGTGGTCGGTTGTTGCGAGATGCGATTGCACGTCGTCGAATGCTTCGCTCTGGGTAGTCGTATTATTGCGTAGGGGCCTTCGAAGGCCGGCTGGTTTGATGAGGCAAGGAAGCGGCCTGGCCGGCGCTGTGGGGGACGGGGCGGTTCGGAATTCACTCGCTTCGAGATGCTCGCCACGACGTCGAGCTGGGGACGATCATTTGTACTGGCTGGTTCCAAGGCTGGAAAATCGCTCGGCGTCCAGTCCCTCGTTTCTCTTGATCTCGCCGCCCGGGTCTGCAATGGCAGGACAAGTATTTCTTGGAGATAAGGCCTCATGGGCTTCGACGTCGAGACTCGTATCCGTAACGTGACCGCCGTGCTCGGCCCGACGAACACGGGTAAAACGCACCTCGCCATAGAGCGAATGCTCGGGCATGAGACGGGTATGATCGGGTTGCCGCTGCGGCTGCTGGCGCGTGAAGTCTACGACCGGATCGTGGCGCGTGTCGGCGTCGGCCGGGTGGCGCTTGTAACCGGAGAGGAAAAGATCCGTCCTGAAGGGGCGCGCTATTGGGTCTCGACGGTCGAGGCGATGCCGCGCGAGATCGAGGTCGATTTTCTCGCGATCGACGAGATACAACTCGCGGCGGACCCGGAACGCGGACACGTGTTCACTGACCGCCTGCTACATGCGCGCGGAAAGCTGGAGACCTTGCTGCTGGGCGCGCACACGATGCGCGAGTGCATTTCCGATCTCATCCCCGGCGCGAACTTTATTTCGCGCCCGCGGTTGTCGAAGCTCACCTACTCCGGCCAGAAGAAGATCACGCGCCTGCCGTCGCGCACCGCCGTGGTCGCGTTCTCATCGGGTGACGTCTACCAGATCGCGGAACTGATCCGCCGCCAGCAGGGCGGCGCAGCGGTTGTGATGGGTGCGCAGTCGCCGCGGACGCGCAATGCTCAGGTCGCGCTCTATCAGTCCGGAGACGTGGACTATCTGGTCGCGACGGACGCGATCGGCATGGGTCTCAATCTCGACGTCAATCATGTCGCATTCGCCTCGACGAGGAAATTCGACGGCTATAATTTCCGGCAGCTTACGCCGGCTGAGCTTGCGCAGATCGCGGGCCGGGCCGGGCGGCACATGAACGACGGCACGTTCGGGGTTACCGGCGACGTGGATCCATTCGAGCAGGATATCGTCGACCGGCTCGAGAACCACAACTTCGAGCCGCTGCGTATGCTGCAATGGCGTGCGCGAAACATGGATTTTTCTTCGATACATGCGCTCAAGGAGAGCCTGCGGCAGTTGCCCAGGGAGCAGCGGCTGGTGCGCGCTCGGGTTGCCGACGATGTCGAAGCGCTCGAGACCGTGAGCGCCGACCGCGAAGTTACTGAACTCGTGCGTGGGCCGGCCTCGGTGGCCTTGCTCTGGGACGTGTGCCAGATCCCCGACTATCGCAAGATTTCATCGCAGAACCACGCTGAGTTGGTCTCGACCGTGTTCAAGTATCTGCGTGGACCCGATGAGCGGATACCTGAGGATTGGTTCTCCAAACAGGTCGAGCTTTCCGATCGCACGGACGGCGATATCGATACGCTGTCGACTCGGATCGCGCACATCCGGACATGGACGTTCGTCGCCAACCGGCAGAACTGGCTGAAGGATCACGCGCATTGGCAAGCGCGGACACGGGAGATCGAGGACTCGCTTTCCGATGCGCTGCACGAGCAATTGACACAGCGGTTCGTCGACCGGCGAACCAGCGCGCTGATGAAGGGCCTTCGGGCCAAGGAAGAACTCTCGGCTGATATCGGCGACGACGGCGGTATTGTCGTCGAGGGTCATTTCGTCGGGCGGCTCAAGGGTTTCCGCTTCATTCCCGATACGAGCCAGGCCGACGGCATACATGGCAAGGCCGCGCGAAATGCTGCAGCCCAGGTGCTGGCCAAAGAGCTTGGTATGCGCGTGAGGCGCGTCGCCAGCGCGAAGAACGATGCATTCAAATTGACGCGCAATGGCCGGGTGATCTGGCGCGATCAGGAAATCGCCCGGCTCGAGGCGGCAGATGACGGGCTGAAGCCGCAGGTGAGCATCGTCGCGGACGAACACTTGGTTGTCTCGGAACGCGATAAGGTTCAGGAGCGGCTGAATACGTGGTTGAGCGAGACGATCGCGGAGAAAGCGCAGCCTCTGGTCGAGATCGCGAAGGCCGAGGACATCCAGGGGCTCGCGCGCGGAATCGCATTCCGGCTCGTGGAAAATTTCGGCACGTTGAAGCGGGATGCCGTCGGCGATGAGCTGAAAACGCTCGATCAGCCCGCACGAGCACAACTTCGCAAGTACGGCGTGCGGTTCGGCGCGTTCAATATTTTCTTTCCTCAGCTCATGAAGCCGGGTCCAGCGGAGCTGACGCTGGCTCTATGGATCTTGAAGCACGGTGCGGCGAGCGGGCTCGATGCGGAAGCACTGCCAGAGCCGCCGCGGCCCGGGCTGACGTCGGTGCCGGCCAACCCGAAGATCCCCGAAGGGTTCTATCGCGCGTGCGGCTATCACGTGTGCGGACCGCGCGCTGTGCGGATGGATATCATCGAGCGCCTCGCAGATATGATCCGTCCGATGATTGCGTTCCGCGGCAAGGAGAATTTTCCGCGTGGGGCGACCGGTGACGGTGGCTTCCTCGTCGTGCCGGAGATGTTGTCGATCCTGGGGTGCTCGGGCGACGAGTTGGGGCTGGTGCTGAAATCATTGGGCTTCTGGCTGGAGCGGCGGCCCAAGCGCAAGCCGGTGCCGGTGGTACCTGCGGTTGCGGCTCAGAGTGATGGGGCGGTGCCCGTTTCCGACAGTGCGCCCGAAACGGCTGCGGCTGCTGAAGGCGAGATTGCAAATCCGGTTGGTGAGATGGCTGCCGCCAGCGCGCCGGTCGCCGTGTCGGCTGAGGTCGAGGCGCCACTTGCCGATGATGGGACGGCCATCGATGCGGTTCCAGCGGCAAGTATTGCTGTTGAGCCGGAAACGACTTCTTCCGAGGTGGCCAATTCCGAAGCTGCCGGAACCGGGCCGGCTGTCGGCGAGACAGCTTCGCAGGCTGTCGAGGGAGTCCCAGTGGTAGCCGAACCGGCTGCTGCCGAAGCAGCCGCTGTCGAAATGGAAGATGTGTGGCGTCCCCGCCGGCATCGTCGTGAGGATCGGCAAGGTCAACCACAAGGAGAGCGGCAGGACCAGCGTCGTCGCGGCGGCCGCAATCAGCAGGGCCGCGGGCAACAGCGGCCGGGTGAGCAGCGCCAAGGTGAGCAGCGCCAAGGTGAGCAGCGACAGGGCGGTCCGCGCCCGGGTGGCCAACATCCAGGTGGTGGGGGGCGCGGGGACAGGCCGCGGTGGGATCGCAAGCCGGCCGACCAGACGGTCGGCGCAGATGGGGCCGTTGTCGCGCCGACTACGGTTCCTGACGTCGCTGCCGTTGCTGCGTCGGCGCCCGAACGCGACGGCGACCGTCGCCAGGGCGAACGCCGGGATGGTAATCGACAGGGGGGAGATCGCCCCGGTGGGAGGCCGTATCAGGGCCAAGGTAAGCCGGGTCAGGGCAAACCGGGACAGGGCAAGCCGCCTCATGGTGGCGGCGGCGCGCGCGATCGGGATCAGCGCGACCGCGGCGACAATCGCGGCCGTGATCAGCGAGATCGCAATCAAGGTCCAGGGCAGGCGCGGACGAACACGTGGCAGAGCAAGGGGGCCGCTCCTGTCAAGCAGAAGCAGGCTGATCCGGATTCACCTTTTGCCAAGCTCAGCGCGCTGAAGGCTGAGCTCGAGAAGAGAACGCAGGGTTCGTCGTCCTAGTGTTCCGGCTTCGACATTTGCTTCCCCCCTCAGCTCGGTAGCGAGCAAATGTCTGAGCCAATATGAACACCAGTAACATTATGGTTCTCGTGTAGCTTTTGCGTTTGACATTTGGTTCCGAGGTCTGCTGCGAGCGGGTACCAAATGTCAGATGCGCTACACTAAGCGGCCAGGACTTATTGTTTGGAGACCGCGGCATGGGCTCATCGGCTGCCGGGGGTGACAACGATGGCGACGACGACGTGCCGACCGCGGGCAGCACGGGACAGAGGCTCGACAAATGGTTGTGGTTTGTGAGGGTTATCAAGACCCGCACGCAGGCGGCAGGCTTGGTTACCGACGGCAAGGTTCGGGTCAATCGCGTCAAGGTCGAGAAGCCCAGTCAGATCGTACGCCCCGGCGACGTCGTGACAGTCTCGGTACGAGGGCACGTGCGGGTGCTCAAAATGGTTTCAGCAGGGGAAAGACGAGGTCCACCTTCTCAGGCGCGTACGCTGTTCGAGGACTTGACGCCTCCGCCGACCCCGGGCTTCAACGGCAATAGCGGGGCAGCACAAAGCGGCGCGCGAGCGCCCGGTGATGGCCGGCCGACCAAGCGGGATCGCAGGCTGCTCGATCGCCTGCGAGACGGAGGGGATTGACGATCAGTTTGGCCTAGTCCCGGGATTGCTTGGACTGTGGTCGTGAATTGCGACATCCTGCCCACGTGCAGGGGCGGGTTTCCCCAAATAGATACCGGTAGTTCTCACTTCACGTCAGCGAGCCAGCGCGAATGACCTACATCGTCAACGATAGCTGCATAAAGTGCAAGTACACCGATTGCGTGGAGGTGTGCCCCGTCGATTGTTTCTACGAGGGTGAGAACATGCTCGTGATCCATCCGGACGAGTGCATCGATTGTGGTGTTTGCGAGCCTGAATGCCCAGTCGAGGCGATCAAGCCCGACACGGAACCGGGCCTCGAGAAGTGGCTCGAGGTCAACCGTGACTACGCGGAGAAGTGGCCGAATATCACGTCCAAGAAGGCCGCACCTGCCGATGCCGATGCGTACAAGGACAAGAAGGGCAAGTTCGAGGCTTACTTCTCTGAGAAGCCAGGCGAAGGTGATTGAGGCCGCAACCAGTTAACGGCGGGGCACTCGGCGCAAACAGGTTGGGTCGGCAACAGTTACTGCGTGTGCTGTGCAATTTTGTGCGAGCAGCGTCAGATCCGTTGATTTACATCAAAATTTCGGCTTTTTCCGGCCGTTTTCGGCCCGGGTTAGCCCCTCTGAATTAATGTCTTGGTGCACTCGGCAACCTGGGACCTCTTCATTTCACATGAAGGTTGTGTTATGGTCCCTTCGATGCCGAGGTTGAAACGAAAGAAGAACGCCGGTCGTTCAGGCGAACGGGTTCGTCGGGAGCACGAATCTCCGCAACTAGTTTGCGGAGCGATTCTTACAATAGCAAACAATGCGATGACAAGCAGCGCAGCAACTACCGGTTGTTGCGAGGGGAGGCTTGCCGTTAGCCAGCATCGCCAGCGCGCCGGTTTCTGATCGGCGTGGTTGGTATCTTTCTGTCAGCTCCATTGCAGGGGGAGCTGGCTTGCGTATGTGCTATCCGGGCGCGTGCGTATGGTGTTGCAAGCGTAAGTGACGCGAGAGAGTGAGACGCGCAATGGCACAGAAGAAGAAGGTTTCCACCAAGTCTCTGTCCAAGAGCAAGCCCAAGTCCCGGCCTGCGACTACAGCCAAGCCTGCCAAGAAAAGCGAAAGCATTGTTGCCAAGGCGACCAAGAAGCCAACGAAGGTGAAGATGGCGGCCAAGTCCGTAGCGAAGTCCAAAACTCCTGCCAAAAATCCTTCGACCCCAGCTAAGGCCGTGAAGGCGGTTGCAAAGCCTGTTGCCAAAACTGTGCCGAAGCCTGCACCCAAAGTTGCCGAAAAGAAGGCCGTTGCATCGGCTGCGCCGCCGTCGGCGAAGCCCGTCGTGAAGGCCGCGTCTGCGGCTCCGAAAGCGGTGCCGTCTGCGCCGGCCAAGTCTGCCGTGGCTGGGGCTGTGAACCCGGCTGTGCCGGCCAAAGCGGCTGCGCCCGCCGCGAGCGCGAAGGCGCCCGAGGCCAAGCCGGCTGTCGCCCAGGCTGCCCATCCAGCGGTTGCTCAGCCGGGCAAGTTCCCGGCAGCACCGTTCCGCTCGGGGCCCGTGCAGTTTGGCGTTTCGCATAGCGTGGCGCGTACGGTACCTTCGGCGCTGCCTAAGCCGGCGCTGCGCTCGTTTCCCGCCGGCGCTGCGCCGGCCGCGGGGGCGGCTGGTCCTGTCAGTCCGCGCGACATCGCTCAGAAGGCCGTCGACGCACGTCAGCAGCAGGTTGCTGGCGCGCTTGCTGGCGGGCCGAAAAAGGTCGTTACCGCTCGTCACGG
>CANJPN010000095.1 GCA_947475855.1 Bradyrhizobiaceae bacterium | reverse complement strand
GGTCGATATCGGCGTCGCTCAAGCCATCGATCCGGTGCCGTTCAAGCAGGACGACGAGGCTCTCCCGATGGAGCACGTCGAGGATCGTCCAAGGGCGACGGCCGGAACGGACCTCGTCCATGGCAGGCTGATAGAGCGCACGCCAATCGTCTGTGAAGCGGTTCCAGTCCGCCGTGATGCCGCGTTGCGTCCCGAACGCAGTGAGGTCGAGGATGATGCTCGAGCGCCAATCGACGACCGTGCCGAAGACGTCGAATACCAGGGCTTGGACGGAGGAAAGGGCTGGCATGAGGGTGGTCCTGAAGGGAGGGCTGTCGGCTCATGCTACGGATTCGCCATCAGCCACACTGCGCGCGGTGGCGGAGCAAGTGATCTGCAAGAACGATGGCCATCATGGCTTCGCCGACGGGGACGGCGCGAATGCCGACGCAGGGATCGTGGCGGCCCTTGGTCAGGATCTCGATTTCGTTGCCATGGCGGTCGATGGTGCGGCGGGGGATGAGCAGCGACGATGTCGGCTTCACGGCAAAGCGGACGACGATGCTCTGGCCGGTAGAAATGCCGCCAAGAATGCCGCCGGCATGATTGGACAGGAAGCGTGGCTTGCCGTCGTTGCCAATGCGCATTTCGTCGGCATTGTCCTCGCCCCGCAGGCGGGCTGCTTCGAAACCGTCACCGATTTCGACGCCCTTCACCGCGTTGATGCTCATCATCGCGGAGGCCAAGTCCTGGTCCAGCTTGCCGTAGATGGGCGCGCCCCAGCCTGACGGAACGCCTTCCGCAACGACTTCGATGATGGCGCCGAGCGACGATCCGGCCTTGCGAGCAGAGTCGAGTGCGGCGGTCCACTCAGCGACCTTGCCGGTGTCGGGGCAGAAGAATGGGTTATTGTCGACTTCGCCCCAGTTCCAGTGGGAGCGGTCGACGGGCAAGCCGCCCATCTCGACGAGTGCGCCACGGATCGAAATACCCTGGAGGATTTTTCGCGCGACGCCTCCTGCTGCAACACGCATCGCCGTTTCACGAGCGGATGACCGGCCGCCGCCCCGATAATCGCGGATGCCGTATTTCTGCCAATAGGTGAGATCGGCGTGTCCGGGGCGGAACTTGTCCTTGATGTCTCCGTAGTCCTTGGAGCGCTGATCCACGTTTTCGATGTGCAGCGCGATCGATGTGCCGGTCGTGACACGGCGGCCTCCGTCATCCGGGAAGACGCCTGAGAGAATGCGGACTTCATCGGGTTCCTTGCGCTGGGTCGTGAACCGCGAGGTGCCGGGCCGCCGTTTGTCGAGGTATTGCTGCAGGTCGGTTTCGTCGAGGGGAATGCCCGGGGGGCAGCCGTCGACAACGCAACCGATCGCGGGGCCGTGGCTTTCGCCCCAGGTGGTGACGCGGAACAGGTGGCCTATCGTGTTGTGGGACATCGAAACCTCGCCATATCAGCGTCCGGGCATACCATGCATCCGCTGGACATCGGCCCGGCGACGTGTCGTGCGAATCGCGTAAATGCGTTCGTGTTGCGGATTGCCTGCTTCGTATCGGTGTAGACGGGCGCGTGCAATGCGTTGTTCGGATTCGCACTTCGGCTGTTTGTTTCGTTCGGGACGCGCAGAACGCCGGGAGGTCTTGCGGCACGCGGGCCACGGCAACCGTAGCGGGTGTGCCACCTTTGCCCTCGAAAGAATCGATCCGGGTGGCTGAACTGCCATATCGCCATTCAAGAGGTTGGCAAATCGCTTTGGGTTTGACTATCACTTGGGGGTCGCGAGCTGATTCTGGCTGCGATGCGCGCGGAGGCTCAGCCGATAATCAAGGCGGCCAGTGCGGTATCCACAACCTAGGTTGGTTGGTGGCGTTGGTTCGGCGGCTTTAGGTCATAGACCCAGAAGCGGCATTAGAACCTGCAGGCTCTGCCGTTAATCGGTGCGGCCGAAGTGTCGATGCGTTTGGAACTCAATAGATCGTGGCAAGGAAATCGATGGAGGGGGGCGGTGAAAGCCGGCGTTCCTACCTCGGTGCTTCCATAGCTGCGATCGAAGCGGCAAAGCAGGGCAGGGTCTGAGCAACCTTGTCCATGTCTCGGCTGGCATTTGAACAACTTGGAGGAGCAGGGGCCGCTACCCTGGCTCCTCCATTTTCGTTTTGGCGCTTCGACGTTGGCGGGACGAGTGTGGCCTTGCTATTCGCTGGACTAGGGGAAACCACGCAAATTTACCCGGTGCTGTGTCTGTTGCGCACCGGTTTCCAGCGAGATTCGAAAACCGAAGGCAGTTTGCCGTTGCGCGGCGTGACAAACCCAATGGCCGTCCTTACGTTTTGCCTGGGTCGTGTACCCTAAAGTCGTTCGCAGAAGTGGTAGGGAGAGAAAATATGAAGAAGATTGCTCTGGCCGTTATCATGTCAGCATTCGCAGCGACCTCGATGAGCGGCGCCGTTCTGGCCGCCAAGAAGAAGGACGCACCAGGCAAGTGCGGCACGATGAAGTACTACGACATGAAGACGAAGGCCTGCAAAAGCAAAGGCTGATCTCTAGAACTGCAAGTTGTCTTGCGGGCCGGGGCCAGGCTGGCCTCGGTCCGTTTTTCGTCGATAAATAGTCTGTGACCGTCGCAATCAACCTCTGTAGTCTGTGCATGAACGAGCCAGTCTGGGCGCGACTGACAAATGCAGGTGCAGAGGAGGGGCATTGCAGATGGTGCGAAATGCTTGGATCGGTTGGGCGCGACTTCTTGTTGCAACAGGTGTTCTTGGGGTCGCTGCAGCACGGGCTCAAGAGGGGCGGTCAGGTGCCGACGCTGGTTCCAGGGGGCCCATTACTTCACAAGTAGTTTCGCCAGCTCAGGGCCGAATGGAGGACAACAGTCGAGAACCGATTGTGCCACCAATACGGCGCGTTCATCCGAGCCGGCTTGCCAAAGAAGTCAAGCAAAAGGCGAGGGGCGAAAATGTCCGGGCTCCTGGTGTGAAGAAATCGGAGGTCAATGTGGCGTCTGTGGGGAAGCCGAAGGCCGGCGCTGAAGGTACGAAAGTTGCCAAGCCCGCGATGCCCGCGAGCACGCCATCGACTTCCGCAGTCTCGACGAAGCAGTAGATGAAGCGGTTGCCGACGGAACTACTTCAAACGCCGTCTTCGGCTTTCATTACCGAGATATCAGGCGCGTCCTCGTTCTTCATGCCCTGGACGTGATAGCCTGCATCGACGTGGTGGACTTCGCCCGTGACGCCGCGGCCGAGATCAGACAACAGATACAGGCCTGAACCACCAACCTCTTCGATCGTAACTGTGCGGCGGAGGGCTGAATTGTATTCGTTCCACTTCAGGATGTAGCGGAAGTCGGCGATGCCGGAAGCGGCCAGCGTCTTGATCGGGCCAGCCGAGATGGCATTGACGCGAATGCCACCCTTACCGAGGTCGGCGGCCAAGTAGCGCACGCTCGCCTCCAGAGCGGCCTTGGCGACGCCCATCACATTATAATGCGGCATGACCTTCTCGGCACCGTAGTAGGTCAGCGTGAGGATCGATCCGCCGTTCTTCATCAGAGGTTCGGCACGCTTGGCGAGGGCGGTCAGCGAATAGCAGGAGATCAGCATCGTCTGCGTGAAGTTCTTCTCCGACGTATCGACATAACGGCCATCGAGTTCGTTCTTGTCGGAAAAGGCAATGGCGTGGACGAGAAAGTCCATCCCGCCCCACTCTTTTTCGAGCGTGGAGAATACGGCGTCCATCGAAGCGTTGTCGCTGACATCGCAGGGCAAAACGAGCTTCGAGCCGAGTTCCGCCGCGAGCGGGACGACCCGCTTCTTCAAGGCGTCGCCCTGGTAGGTCAGCGCGACGTCCGCACCATGGCTCGCGAGCGCCTTAGCTATGCCCCAGGCGATCGAGCGGTTGTTGGCTACGCCCATCACGAGCCCGCGTTTGCCCGCCATCAGGGTCCCGCCAGGAAATCCCGTGCCTGCGTCCATTCCGCTCATAGAGTTACTTCTCCTCAGTCCTCAGCAATAGATGCTTCGGTATCCTACGACCCCAGATCGGATCGGTCCAGTGTGAGGCGAGCCTTTGTCGGTCCTTGGGCTCGATCCCCTGGGGGCAATTCCGGCCGGGGTCCAGGCAGCTTGTTGCGACGGGTGTGGTCGGGCTGTCATAACTGTGGAGAACGAAGATCCGAGGTCAGGCGATGAAGAAGCGGTTGCTCCTAACCCGGCGTTTGCCGGATGAAATCCACCGGCGGGCTGCGCGTGACTACGACGCGGTGCTCAATCCCGAAGACAAGCTCTATTCAACCGAAGAACTCGTGGCTCTGTCGGCTAAGTTCGACGCGTTTCTCATTTGTCTCACCGACAAGCTGCCGCGCTCGGCGATCGAGCGGCTCGATCCGCGCCTCAAGGTGATTTCGACGTTTTCGGTCGGTTACGAGCATGTCGATGCATTGGCTGCGCGTGCGCATGGCATCCCGGTCGGCAATGCGCCAAATGGTGTGACGATCGCGACCGCAGAAATCGCGATGCTCCTGATGCTCGGGGCTACCCGGCGGGCACCCGAGGGAGAAAGGATGATCGCTGCGCGGGAATGGACCGGATGGACGCCGATGCAGCTTCTTGGGCGACGGCTCGACGGCAAGCGGCTGGGCATATTCGGTTACGGAAAGATTGGGCAAGCCGTCGCGCGCCGGGCTCGTGCGTTCGATATGGAGATCCACTATCATAGCCGGTCGCGGCGGCCGGCCTCCGAAGAGCAGGGGGCGATCTATCATCCGACACTGGAGGGGTTGCTCGCCCATTCGGATGTGCTGTCGATCAACGCGCCGTCGTCACCTGAGACGCGGCATATCATCGATGCTCGCAGGCTGTCGTTGTTGCCCAAGGGGGCTGTCGTCATCAACACGGCGCGAGGCGATCTCGTTGCCGATGGGGATCTGATCGATGCGCTGAAGTCGGGGCAGGTGGGTTATGCGGGGCTGGATGTATTCGAAGGTGAGCCCAAGCATCACCCAGGTTATCTGGAACTCGACAACGTGTTTCTGCTTCCCCACATGGGCACGAGCGCGATCGAGGCAAGGATCGAGATGGGCAACGAGGCGCTCGACAACATCGATGCCTGCTTCGCGGGCCGGAAGCTGCCACATGGCGTGAATTGAGGGCATTGCGATGGTGTCGGAGTGATGGTGTCGGACCCGGGGCCATGGATCGCGGGTCTTGGGTGCGAGGTATCGGTCACAATCACGAATTTGCTTCCGGTGTCATAACTGGAGGATTTGGGAACAACGGACGAGCATGGCGCGGGTTGATCAGGTTTTTGCGACTTCCATCTACAGCGCGCCGATCGGCGGCGGGCGAGTGAAGCCATTTCTGGAAGAGTTGCGAACGGCGTGCCGCGCGATCCAGCAAGAGGACGGGGCGGGACAGGGGTGGTCCGAGCAAGCCGGCTACAAGGGTTATACGTCGTATGCTTCGCTCAACGATCTGCCGGTACGCAATCCTACGTTCGCGGATCTGTGCGAGCGCTTGGTGCCGCATCTGACCGAGTTCGCCACGGCGGTCGATTTCGACATGCGCGGATTGGTGCCGCAGGTCGACTCGATTTGGATCAATGTGCTCGAGCCTGGCGGTACCCATACCGGGCACATCCACACGAACAGCGTGATTTCAGGCACGCTCTATGTCGACATTCCGCCAGGGGCTAGCGCGATCCGCTATGAGGATCCAAGGCTTGCGATGATGATGGCGGCGCCGCCGCGGCGGGCACGCGCGGCCGCGCACAACCGCAACTTCATCTATGTGCAGCCGACGCCCGGCACGGTACTGCTATGGGAAAGCTGGCTGCGGCACGAGGTGCCGGCCAACTTGGCCGACGAGGATCGCATATCCGTGAGCTTCAACGCCGTTCTGGTCTAAGCCGGCATGGGGCGGGGGAGAGTGGCAGGCAGTTCAAGAACACGATCTCTCATGGAGGAAATCGAATGATGGCCGCATCCAACGCCGGGGCCATGCCACCGTTGATCCCACATGGCAAGGAGTTGATGGCGGGGTTCAAACGCCAGCGCATCAAAACGAGCGGAGCCGAGATCGAAGTTGCGGTGGCCGGCAAAGGGCCGCCGTTGCTGTTGATCCATGGCAATCCGCTTTCGCTGGTATCCTGGCACAAAGTAGCGCCGTCGCTGGCCAAGAGCTTCACGGTGGTTGCAACGGATCTGCGAGGCTATGGCGACTCGTCAAAGCCTGAAGGCGGCGGTGACCATTCCGACTATTCGTTCCGTGCGATGGCGCTCGACAACGTCGAGGTGATGGAAAAGCTGGGGTTCAAGCGGTTCTCGGTGGCAGGCCATGATCGTGGGGCGCGGGTCGCTTTCCGCATGTGTCTCGATCATCCCGGCCGAGTGGAGCGGATGGTGTCGCTCGACATCGTGCCGACGCATCACCTGTTGACCAACATTTCCGTCGGCTGGGGCTCGGAGAGCTATCACTGGTTCTTCCTGGCCCAGAAGGCGCCATATCCCGAGACGCTGATCTGCCGGGATCTCGAATATTACATAAAGTACAAACTCAATAAGCGCGGCGTCGGGCTCGAGATCTTCACGCCGGAGGCGATGGCCGAGTACATCCGCTGCACGACGCCGGAACAGATCCATGCGGTGTGCGAAGATTATCGCGCGACGTTGACGCTGGACTTCGAGATGGACAAAGCTGATTTCGGGCGCAAGCAAATCGCGTGTCCGGTGTTGCATCTTTGGGGATCGAACAGCCACGTCGGCCGCAATTTTCAACCGATTCTGGCTTGGGAGCCGTGGTGCCGCGATGTGCGCGGTTGGGCTATTCCGACCGGGCATTATCCGGCGGAACACCGGCCGGATCTCATTTATCCGACATTCTGGCAGTTCTTCTCGGGTATGGAGCCGGAGCCTTACACCGGGCCGCATTAGAATTCGTTGCGCGGGGTGGGAGGCATTGCCATGCAAGCCTCCGAAGCCGTTCAATCGTCAAGCGAGTTGCGGTTCGACAATCCGCCAAAAAGAATACATTCGCACACTGGAGGAGACGCGCATGATCCGTCGTACGCTTGCGGCACTTGCCGCAGTGATGTTGAGCCCGGCGTTAGCGCTGGGGCAGGCTTATCCGACGAAGGGCATTCTGCTGATCGTCCCGTTCGCGGCGGGTGGGCCCACAGACATCATCGCGAGGCTGGCCGGGGAGCACATGGGGCAGGTGCTCGGGCAGCAGGTGCTGGTCGAGAACGTGGCCGGCGCCGGCGGTACGGTTGGCGTGGCCCGGGTCATGCGTTCAACGCCGGACGGCTACACACTGCTGATGGGAAATCTGGGAACGCAGGCGGCGAGCGTCGGGCTCTATGCCAATCTGGCCTATGATCCGCGCAAGGATTTCGAGCCGATCATGAATGTCGCGGCGACGCCCATGCTGGTGGCGGCCAAGTTGGACATGCCGGTGAAGGACTTCAAAGAGTTCATTACCTACGTAAAGGCGAATGCCGAAAAAATCAGCTACGGCACCGGCGGCGTCGGGGCCACCTCACATCTAACGTGCCTGTTTCTGGAGCACGTACTAGGCGTGAAGCTGGCACACGTGCCGTTCCGAGGTTCAGGGCCGGCTCTCAATGCGCTGCTCGGCAGCCACGTCGATTTCGTTTGTGATCAGACAGTGGGTGTAGTGCCTGCGATCCAGGCCAAGCAGATCAAGGGGCTCGTGGTGGCGACACCGCAGCGGCTGGCCGTAGTGCCCGAGGTGCCAACGTCGGCCGAGCAGGGATTGCCGCAGTTCCAGGCGACAGGTTGGAACGCGTTGTTCGCGCCGAAAGGTACGCCGAAGGTCATCGTTGAGCGGCTCAATACAGCGGCGCGTGCGGCGGTCGATGACGCCAAGACAAAGGCGCGTTTGATGGATCTTGGTGCGGATCTTCCTGATGCCGCGGGCCGTACCCCGGAAGCGCTTGCGGCGCTCGTATCCTCGGAGATCGACAAGTGGGTGCCGGTGATCAAGGCGGCCGGCGTCAAGGCGAATTGATGATCAAAACAGCGAGAAGCGGTATGCCGTGCTCAAGGTGAGCCAGTGCGAGCCTTCGCCATTGATGTTGTGCCCGTAGATGAAGTCGACGGAGAATTCATCTAAGGGGCGAAAGCGGACGCCCGTTTGAAAGCGTGGGCGGGTTTCCCAGCCGAGACTGTCGCCGTTGAACTGGCCGAAGGTTTCCAAAGTGAGGGAGAACTTCGGCATGAACAGCCAGTCGAATCCCGCGCCATAGGTCGCGAAATCGCGGTCGTTGGCACGATCTCCGATCCAGCCGCCGTTGAGGTTGAGCCGCATTGTCTTGGAGAGCCGCAGAGTCGCTGGAACGTAAACGAAATTGCTAGCGGTATCGCCTTTCACCGCGTCGTAGATCGTGCCGCCGACGACCCCTAAGCCGAGCTTTCCGATTGCGCCGGGCACAAGGTTGATCTTCACGAACGGCGAGACCGACGTGTACCAGTCCTGGTCGGCGCGCCCGCGGGTCGTCTGAACGACCATCTCCATATGGGGCATGTTGCTGACGATGCACGATGGGCTGACAGTCGCCAGCCCATCGCGATTCCTTGCCCAGGAGGTCCATGCTTCGACTTTGCAGCCGCCAGCTTCGCCCACTTCGGCCGTATCGACAGCATAGGCCGTGCCGGCCGCATAGGCAGAGTTCATGCTGGTGGACATGCCTAAAGACAACGCGAATGAAGTGCCTATGAGCAATGCCTTGGCGGAGCCTGACGAGGCATGCCGCCGCGCGCGTCTATCCATCAACGGGCCGTCCTTGCGCTGCCGTCAAAAGTCACGATCACAGTCCGATCGCGTGCGAATCAGTACGGGGTGATCATAGCCGATGGGGGCCGAAGCGTGCTCTCGCGTCCACAATGGCGTGTGACATTGGGCACGATCAGTTGCGCACTTCATACAATCGCGTTTTCAAATCGATTTATGTGTTTTTTCAGAACACTCGTTAGTCTTACCTCAACTCTTAAGGGCGATCTTCTTTGTACGGCAATGATCAGCAAGGAAAAATCGGAGTATCATTTGTTATGAAATCGCAATCGATCAACGGTCCACTCGCGATTCAGATGTTGAATTCCTTGGCCACGGAACTGAACACGCTCGAGATGGCGACAGGGCGTATTCGCATGCAAGTGGACACGCTCTTGACGATGCTGGCGGTCGAGCCGGCGTCGGAAGACGATACCACGGATGCGGGCCTTCATGGATTGACGAGTGGCCATGTGGTCGAGGCGCTGATTGCCGAGAACGCACTTGCGAAAGCCGCCGACGAGGCAGGGCGTGTCGAGGAACCCGCTTCTGTTGGCAGCGTTGAAGCTGCTGAGCCCGCCGAATCTGCCGAGAGTTCCCACTCGGACGCTGCCGTCATCGGCTTATGCGCCCAAATTGAAGCTTCGGTGGCGGAGTTTGCCGCAGCGGCCGAAGTTGCCGATGCGACCATGGAAGTTGAGCATGCCACCGAGCCAGTTGCCGAGGCTGTGACGAGCGTGGATGACGGCTTGGAAGAACACGAGCCCGCAATTGTGGTCGATGCATCCTCGGCGAACGCCGATGCGGCGGCCGAGGTCGATCCCGATAACCAAGCGCCAACGGTAATCGATGCGCCGGCGCTGGCCCAGGGCGATGCTTGCCTCTCGGTATCAGATGCATCGAATGAGGTTTCGGAACCTGTTGCTGTCACTGCGCTGCCAGCCGCCGCGAACAACAATGCCACGGACGATGCTCCACTCACAGACAAGGTCGTAGAGCTCAAGGTCAAGCGACACGTGTGGCCGCAACGCCTGGCAGCTTGCGCCAGTGTTCTCCTGATCGCTGCCGCGGCGGTTGTGGTGGTGGCAATGCCCGACGTGATCGTGTTCGGGATCTGACGAGGCGTCATTTCCTAACGCAGCTTGCGCCGGGGCGGTATCTCGACGGAAAAGCCCGCTGCCTTCAGGCGAGCGATGGTCACTTCGAGATGGGCGCGGTCTCTTGTTTCGACAACGAACCGGGCTGCTGCGGACTTAGCCGGCGTATCGGTGAAGACGCGCTGGTGGACGACCTCTATGACGTTGGCGCCGGCCTCAGCAAGAGCCGCCGTCAGGCGCGCGAGCTGTCCCGGCCGGTCGGGCAGGTCGACCTCCAGCTCGGAAAGGCGGCCTTCGCGGGCAAGTTCACGGGTCAGCACGCTCGCCAGGAGGCGGGTGTCGATGTTGCCGCCGCACAGGACGAGGCCGACGTTCTTGCCCTGGAACCGCTGTGGGTGTTGGATCATCGCGGCCAGGCCTGCGGCGCCTGCGCCTTCGACCACGGTCTTTTCGATCTCGATCAACAGCGTGACCGCGTTCTCCAGCTCGATCTCGCTGACGAGCAAGATTTCGGAGACGAGGGCGCGGATGACTTGCTCCGTCAACTTGCCCGGCGATTTGACCGCGATGCCTTCGGCCAGCGTGTCGCCGCGGCAGGCGCGGCTGCCGCCGTCCATGCGGTTGAGCATTGAGGGGTAAAGTTCGGCCTCGACGCCGACGATTTCGATTTCGGGCTTGATGGCTTTGGCAGCGACTGCAATGCCGGAAATGAGCCCGCCGCCACCAATGGGCACGACGAGCACATCCAGCTTGGGCACCGCACGCAGCATTTCGACGGCGATGGTGCCCTGGCCGGCCATAATCATCGGGTCGTCGTAGGGGTGGATAAAGACATGACCCTTGTCAGCGGCGCGCTGAAGGGCGAAGGCTGCAGCGTCTTCCAAGGTGGCGCCGGTCACGATGACTTCGGCACCATGTGAGCGGGTATTCTCCACTTTCACCGTGGGGGTGCCTTCGGGCATCACGATGGTCGCGGAGATGCCGAGCCGGTGGGCGTGATAGGCAACGCCTTGAGCGTGATTGCCGGCCGACATGGCGATGACGCCGCAGCGGCGGTCCTGTGGCGTGAGGGCCGATAGCTTGTTCAAGGCGCCGCGCTCCTTGAACGAAGCCGTGAACTGCAAGTTCTCGAATTTCAGCCAGACTTCGGCGCCAAGCATGGCGGACAACGTCCGGCTGTGGTCGAAATCGGTGTCGAGCACCGCTCCGGAGATCACCTGGGCCGCGCGCTCTACGTCGGCAAGGGTAATCGGAAGCGACGGCATCGGCGTTTTGGCGGTCGTTGCTTTCGGCAAGGATCGTCTCCACTTGATTGCTGGACCAAACGGCTGAAATTCCTCGCTGCGTCGTGTCGAGGGTTATGGCAGATTAGGCAGCTCGTATGCCGTATAGTTGGTGCAACGCATCTCGTTCGTGGAGGAAGTATCGCATGAAGACGAACAAATTTCTTGCGCTGGCTGCCGCTGTGGCCGCACTTGCCGGAACGTCGCTGATCGGGGTTCGTAGCGCTGAGGCTGCGATCGTCTGCAAATTGCGAATGGACGGTCAGGGAACCGGAATGGGCATTGCCGGGCAGGGGACGGCACTCGCGCGCTCCAATGCGCTCGCTGATTGGAGCAACAAGGTCCGGGCCAAGTATGGTGCCCAGTTCGCCAATACAGCGACGGCCCGCTTGGTGAAATACGACTGCCGGCAGGGCGCGATCTTCGAGGCAAAATGCGTCGTCGCGGCGGTTCCGTGCGCGGACGTCGTCGTGAAGAAGACAAAGACGAAGAAGAAGACCAGGAAGAATCGCCGCTGACGTCTCGTCATCGTCTTGTTCTGAATGCGGGGCCCAATCTGGCGACTCGCAGCATGGTGCCCCACGAGACCGGCATGTGTTGAGCATGCCAGTCTCGATCAATCGAATTCGCGAGGAGAACAATATGGCCAAAGTGGCTTGGATCGGGCTTGGAGTTATGGGGTATCCCATGGCTGGGCATATCCTGAAGAAGGGAGGCCACGACCTCGTGGTCTACAATCGAACCAACGCCAAAGCGCAGGATTGGGTTGCCAAGCATGGCAAGGGTCGCGCTGCAGCGACGCCCGCCGAAGCTGCCGACGGGGCGGACTTCGTATTCTGCTGCGTCGGCAACGACGATGATCTACGGCAGGTCACGATCGGTTCCAACGGCGCGTTCGGCAGCGTGAAGAAGGGCGCTGTTTTCGTCGACAATACGACAGCGTCTGCCAACGTCGCGCGCGAACTCCATGCGGCGGCGAAGGCCAAAGGCTTCGACTTTCTCGACGCACCGGTTTCAGGCGGACAGGCCGGCGCAGAGGGCGGTGTTCTGACGGTCATGGTCGGTGGAGACGCGGGCGTATTCGAGCGCGCCAAGCCTGTCATAGCGCACTATGCGCGGATGATGAACCTGATCGGTCCCGCGGGCGCTGGGCAGCTCGCCAAGATGGTGAACCAGATTTGCATCGCGGGGGTCGTGCAAGGCTTGGCCGAGGGGCTGCATCTGGCACAGAAGTCCGGGCTCGACATCCCCAAAGTGATGGAGACGATCTCCAAGGGCGCGGCGCAATCCTGGCAGATGGAAAACCGCTGGCAGACGATGAGCGACGGCAAGTTCGATTTCGGATTCGCGGTAGATTGGATGCGCAAGGATCTCGGCATCTGCCTCGACGAGGCGCGACGTGCGGGCGCGAGCCTGCCATTGACGGCGCTGGTCGACCAATTCTATTCCGAAGTCCAACGCCAGGGGGGCAGCCGCTGGGACACGTCGAGCCTGATCGCTCGGCTCAACAATGCGGATAAGAAGTAGGCACCGGGTACCGTTGGCCCACGCCGGACGCTGCTGCTGAACTTGTGACCCGGTGCGGTACGCGCTTCCGGCGCTGCCGCACCTTACGGAGCACTATTCTTGAATTTGATCTTCAAGTGGTTCGAGACCAGGATCGATCCGTTTACGGCGGAGGAGCCGCCGCGGCCGCCTTCGACTATGTGGGCGTTCTACTGGCACTTCGTGAAGCCGGTCTGGCCCTGGTTCGCCGCCTTGATGGTGGTTGGGCTCGTCGGGTCGCTGATCGAACTTGCGCTTTATGCATTCGTCGGCCGCATCGTCGACATGATGAAGGATGCCAAGTCGCCGGAGACATTCCTTTCCGACAATGCATGGATGCTCTTGTTCTGGGGCTTCGTCGCGCTCATTCTGCGGCCCGTGATCTCCACGGGGCACGACCTCCTCAAGCAGCAAACGATCGCAGGCGCCTACACTACGCGTATCCGCTGGCAGACCCATCGTTACGTGCTGCGGCAGAGCCTGGGCTTCTTCCAGAACGATTTCGCGGGCCGCATCGGCTCGAAGGTGATGCAGACCGGAACGGCACTTCGCGAGTCCGTGGTGCAGGTGACGGAGGCGCTGTGGTTCGCTGTCGTGCAGTGGGTGGGGGCGCTGCTGTTGTTTGCCGAAGCGGACTGGCGGCTGACAGTGCCGCTGGTCGGCTGGCTGATCCTGTATGGTTTCGTGCTGTGGTTCTTCGTGCCACGGATCAAGGAGTATTCCTATCAGTCGTCCGAAGCGCGTTCTGTGCTGAACGGGCGGATTATCGACAGTTACACCAACATCCAAACGGTGAAGTTGTTCGCGCATGCTACGCGGGAGGATGCTGCGTCGCGCGCCGTGATGGAAGATCACCTCGAGAAATACCAGCGGGGGCAGCGCAACCTGACGCAGATGGAGCTGGCGCTCTACGCGATAAACGGTTTGCTGCTGGTGGGGGCGACGGGCCTGGCGATCAAGCTGTGGGCAATGGGCTCGGTGACGATCGGTGCGGTCGCGTTGACGACCACGATCGTGATCCGACTGATGGCGATGTCGGGCTGGATCCTTTGGACGGTGGCGGGGATCTTCGAGAACCTCGGCACGGTTCAGGAAGGCATGGAGACGATCGCCAAGCCTTATGCGGTGATCGATGCGCCGGATGCAAAGCCGCTGATAGTGGACAAGGGTGAGATCCGGTTCGAAGGCGTCGGCTTCCACTACGGCAAGGCCAACGGCGGCATCATCGACAATCTGACGCTCAATATAGTGCCCGGTGAAAAGGTCGGCCTCGTGGGGCGCTCGGGGGCCGGCAAGTCGACGCTCGTGAGCCTGTTGCTCCGGTTCTACGATCTCGAGAAGGGGCGCATCCTTATCGACGGACAAGATATCTCGAAGGTGACGCAGGAAAGCCTGCGTGCCCAGATCGGGATGGTGACGCAGGACACTTCGCTGCTGCATCGCTCGATCAAAGACAACATACTCTACGGCAAGCCAGACGCCGGAGAGGTCCAGCTTCTTGCGATGGCGAAGCGCGCGCAGGCGGATGAGTTCATCGCAGGTCTCGAGGACCTGCGTGGACGTACCGGATATCAGGCGCACGTCGGCGAGCGTGGCGTGAAGCTGTCGGGAGGCCAGCGACAGCGGATCGCGATCGCGCGGGTGCTTTTAAAGGACGCCCCGATCCTGCTTCTCGACGAGGCGACGAGTGCGCTCGATTCTGAAGTGGAAGCTGCGATACAGGAACAGCTCGTCAACCTGATGCAGGGCAAGACGGTGATCGCGATCGCGCACCGGCTTTCGACGATCGCGGCGATGGACCGGCTCGTCGTCATGGACCGCGGTGAGCTGATCGAACAGGGTAGCCATGCGGAGCTGATTGCACGCGGTGGCGTTTATGCGGACCTGTGGCAGCGCCAGTCCGGCGGGTTCCTGGTGGCCGAGGCGGCGGAGTAATTGCCGCTATCGGCTTGTGCTGGCCGTCCCAGATAAAGCGGAAGTGCCTACTGTCAGGCAATTCCAGTTGTTTGCGTCATTTGCGCTGGTCACCAAGGTTCCAGACCTTCCGATCGAAAGGTGCGCAATCCACTTCTCCCGGACTCATATCCTGAAGCGTTCACGGTCTCGTCGAGCGGAGAGTGCGATTGGGTATGTTCTTCCGCTCGACGGTATCAGACCTCACTGCTTCACAGCCGCTGCGATCCGCGGCCATTCGTTCATTTGAATCCGCGCGACCACTTTGTAGGACGCGCCGTCAGGCTTGAAGATCGGGTAGTGCCCCAACACGTGGTGTAAGCCCACAGGCATGATCCGGAGCGCCGCGGCTCGGATTGTCAGGCGGCCGGGATTGCCGGCGGCCTGACGGTGGCATCATCG
>CANJPN010000094.1 GCA_947475855.1 Bradyrhizobiaceae bacterium | reverse complement strand
GCCCTCAAGGACAAGCCCCCGAGGGGCGCGCAAGTGCGCGTCCTTGACCGCCGCCCGCCCCGTCGGCGTATCGCTCTGCCATCAGGATCAAGCAGCCCTCCGACCACTCAGCAGCCCTGAACGCACCCACTCAGTCCGTCGAGGACCCATAAAGATCGATGTGGAAGGCGCTGAATGGGAAGCACTTCTCGGCAGCGAGAAGCTCCTTGCGGATTGCAGACCACATGTCATCTTCGAATGGACGAAGAAGAATTTGACGGTCTGCCAACGTTCGGAGCACGCGATCTTCGATCTAGTTCCAGAGGAATACCATTTGCTTTCCGTGCCGTTTCTGACTGCCGTGTCTCCTTCGACGCTTGGCTTGGAGCTGGCCCGGACCGAAACCTACCTGCTCGCTCCCGTGACGCCGATCTCAATCGGCTACGTCAAATCTGCTGTCCATTGACCGCGACCAACCGAGCCGAGAAAAGATGCGCATCGCCATCCTCTCAAACAACCTGATTCCCAATCGCACGGGCTTTGGTTCTGCGATCATGGTCTGGGCTTTCGTCGAGACGCTGGTGAAGCGCGGGCATGAAGTCCATCTGTGCTGCTATAACTACGATCCAGGCCTGGGCAAAGAGCGCTGGATTAATGGAGATTATGCGCGCGCCAAACAGGAACTCGACGAATTTGGAGTGAAAGTCCGGTTGATTGAGCTCCAGCCACTGCTTCCCGGCGATATTTGGCGCAGACGAATGGATTTTGTGAAACGACTGATAAGAAAGGTGACGTCACCTTCCGTCTGCGATTTCTATGGCGGAGTTGCATACGAGAGGGAAATCGCCCGCTATCTGAATGAGATCGAGCCGGACGGTGTCATTGCCTGGACTGTAGATGCTGTCGCCGCAGTCGACCATATGGAACACCGCTGGCCTCGCATGGGCCTGTTGGTCGATCTGGATCATCTCGCGCGCGCGAGCAACCGTCAGCACGCAGCCCCTCGAGGCATAAAGGCAAAGCTCTATGATGCCGTCGACGCCATCGCAGAGCGGAAGCTTCCAGGCATTTCGGCAAAGCTGCTCGCGCGCTGCGAAATTGTCATAGATTGCGCCGCGCATCATGCGGCATGGTTACGTCAGAATGGCGTCCCCCATGCGTCTTATCTTCCCGTTCCGGTGCTCGATCAGGCGGGCCCCGACTGGCGGAATGCTCGTGATCGCCTGCTTGCCGAAAACAAGAAAGTCCGCTTGCTGTTGCTGGGCCATGTGACGGGGGCAGCAACTCTGCCGGGGCTCTTTCTTTTCGGCCTGGAAGTGCTGCCGGAGATTGAGCGCCGAATTGGCACGGAAGGCTATGAGGTAAACATCATTGGTGGCGGCCAGCTTCCTCCGGAACTGAAAAAGGCCTTCGATCGCCCTCACGTGAATGTGCGAGGCTTCATCGAGGATGCTCAAAGAGAGGTACAATCCAGCGAGATCATAGCCGTGCCTACACCAATCGAATTGGGGTTCAGGACGCGAATCGCGGAGAGCTTCTTATATGGCTGCTGCGTGGTCGCACACAGCGCCAACGCCAAAGGAATGAGTGAAATCGTCGATGGAGAAAACGCCCTTCTTGCGGATACGGGGCCGGAAATGGCGGAAATGCTGATCCGGTGCATTCGCGACCCGGAGCTTCGCGGCCGCTTGGGGGATGCCGCCCGCGGTACATTCGAGCAATCGCTCGACGGTGCAAAAGTCTGCACGACGGCAATCATGCAGCTGGAGGCCATAGCGGCGGGCAGCGGTAGTTCCATTGTGGGAAAACGTGGATCAGCGTATTCAGCTAAATGCGACGCGGATCTGCCAGGAAATCCCGGTATGACAGACGCAGGCCGTCCTCCAGCGGCGTAGTGGCCCTCCAGCCGAGTGCCGACAATCTGCCAATATCGACGAGCTTTCGCGGTGCACCATCCGGCCGCGATGCATCATAAAAAATTTCCCCCTCGTATTCTACGACGCGCGCGACCAATTGGGCGAATTCTGCAATCGATAGATCTTCGCCAGTTCCCACATTCACGAACTCCCGGTCTGAATATCGTTCGATCAAAAATATACAGGCGTCGACGAGATCGGCGACCAATCTTCGCTATGGCATAAGGTTCGTTGGTTGGATCGAGGGGGCCTCCCAGCAGTTATTCCTCACTCATCGGCTGGGCCGCCAGTCGCGGATAAATGCAAGTTGAACCAAAAAACATCAGCTTTTCCACCCCGGCTTGGTATGACGCATGGATGGCGTTCACCGCAATTGAAAGATTGTCGTAGATGAACTCGGCGCGAAACGTGTTGTTGGCGGCGATGCCGCCAACCTTTGCTGCCGCCATGAAAACGACCTCGGGACGCTGCTTCATCAGCCAAGCATGTGTCTGCGCCTGGATGGTGAGATCCAGCTCGCTTCTGTCGGGCGCCAGTATGATGGCATCCTCGCGTTGAAGCCGTCGTACCAGGGCACTGCCGACCATGCCTCGATGACCAGCAACGAAGACCCGCTTGCCTGCCAACGAGTAAATCTTACCTGGCACTCGCGATCTCCTTGGAGGTTGATGTGCGGTCGCTCCTGATCATCTCAGAGACGAGTTCGGCGAAGGTCGTGCGAGACGTCCACCCTAGTTTTTGTCTCGCTTTGGAGGCGTCGACAACCAGCAGGTCGACCTCGGTCGGACGGAAGTAACGGGGGGCGATCTTGATCAGGGCTTCTCCCGATTCCGCGTCGAGGCCCATCTCCTGCGTGCCAGTTCCGCGCCAGCCCATGCCGCGGCCGATGTGGGAAGACGCGATCTCGACGAATTCGCGCACCGAGCGCGCCTCACCCGTGGCAAGCACATAGTCGTCGGGTTCGGACTGCTGCAACATCATCCACATTCCCTCGACATAGTCGCGGGCGTGGCCCTAGTCGCGCTTTGCGTCGAGATTTCCGAGATACAGACAATTCCCAAGACCTGCCTCGATGCGAGCGACGCCTCACGTGATCTTGCGCGTGACGAACGTCTCGCCGCGGATCGGGCTCTCGTGATTGAAAACGATTCTGTTGGAGGCGTGCATTCCGTATGCCTCGCGATAGTTCACGGTTATCCAGTAGCGGTACAGCTTTGCCACGGCATACGGACTTCTTGGGTAGAACGGGGTCGTTTCGCGCTGTGGAACCTGCTGCACAAGCCCATAGTGTTCCGACGTTGAAGTTTGGTAGACGCGGGTTACTTATACAGATGATCGATGCGGGCCGTATTCAACGATGAAGAGCGGCGCTCAATCCCGTGAACCTCGTAATCCTTGTTCAGAAGGAATTCCGCGAGGTACGCGGCATCCTGTCCCGCAACTCCCGTGATCAGCGCTACTGTGCGGCTAATCGTGCGGCATCTCCTCCGTCTGCTTTGCAAGAGCCACCCTCACGGCGGAATGTATTCGCCAAAGTAGGCGATGAGGCAATCCGTGAATGGAGCGTGGATGGCCGTCATACCGGACATAAAGGCAAATTACGGGCGGTCGGCCCGACTTTCCCGCAGCCATGTTCGTTGTGTGAACAAGCGGCTTGATCGGCTCGTGCCTACAAAGTAGAAGCGAGTGAACGACCTTGGGCGGGCCCGCGCAGGCGTGGCCAGTAGCGTCAATCAGGCAATTCCGGTGTTTGTCGATTGCGGCACCCGGCGTGCGGTAGCTTGCCAGCTTCGACGCTAACTGCGTCAACGGGCGCGAAAGCACATCTAAATGCCAGCAGCGGGCATGTCATCGATCTCAGCGAGGTCACGTGATCGCCTCGCTTCAGGCATAAAATGTATATTTTCTTGCCGACTGGGCGAGGGGCACTCTTCGTGGCTCCAAACGAGGTTGCGGCTGGAGTTGGCGCCGCAGGTCAGAGAGGGAAGCAATGGCGGGCCTGATCGCGAAAATGATCCAGTCGGCACACTTGGCTCAGCACAAGGTCCGGCGTTGGCAGAGCCGCGGTAGACTGTCGCCGCTTTCGGCCGATGACCGGATGATTGTCGATCAGCTATCCAGAGACGGGGGCTGTTCGACGACGCTGACGGCGCTGGGGATCCCCGACAGCGACAGGCTGCTCGAGGAGGGCGACCGGCTGATGAAGGCGATGGAAACACTGCCGAAGCACGCTGGAACAAAGAGCTATGTCACTTCGGCCCCGCAGGACATGATCATCGATTACCCCGAGATCATCCGGTGGGGGCTCGACGAGCGCCTGCTCTCCATTGCCGAGGCCTACCATGGCATGCCGGTGGCCTATCGCGGGGTTCTTGCCCGGCTCGATTTTCCCGACGGGCAGGTGCAAGAGACTCGCATCTGGCACCTCGACCAGGAGGACGATCGGATCATGAAGATCATCGTCTATCTGGACGAAGTCGACGAGAATGGAGGGCCATACGAGTTCATCCCCGCCAGCGCCAAGCCGCCGTTGCACCTTGCGACCGGATCCAAGCTCCGCGTCGCCGACGATGCCGCGCTCGAGGCAGCGGTTCCGCCGAGCAAGTGGCGGGCGATCAAAGGGCCGCGTGGAACGGTGGCCTTCTCGGACACCTGCACGGTGCTGCATCGCGGGAGGCTGCCGACCAATCGCGTGCGAAAGACTCTGTTTTATTGCTACAACAGCCAGTGGCCGTTTCGGCCGTCGTACTGCATGCCGATGTTCCCTGTCGAGCGGTTCATCGAGGCGGGCGGCAACCTCAGCGAACGGCAGCGGGCGGCCATTCGATTTCAGTATATGTGATCGACGCGGTCGAACGACGGGCGGAGAACGAAGACATGAGCCAACCCAAAACGACCGCGGCGAATGTCGAGCCGCCGACGGCCGCTGCCATCGAGGCGCAGTTGAAGCCTTACATCGTGCGCACCATGCCGGTCGCCAGCGGAGAGTGGCGGGCGCTCCTAGCTCCGGAGCTCAAGCTGCGGCGGGAGCGCTACTGGAAGCGGCGCTTACTTCCATTCCGCCACAAGGAATCCGCGTTCACGGCCGAGATGAAGGAGGCATACGCCAAGAAGTGGGACGGCTACGACTTCGAGCACGAGCTGGACCCGCAGCGACAGGCCTCCTGCATCGAGTGGGGAGATACCGGCTATCTCGCCTCCTCGACAGTCACGGGGCGAATGCACGTGCTCGGCATGCTCACCGTGCTCCGACAGCTCGCGCCGCGTACGGTACTCGAGGTTGGCTCGGGCAGCGGCACCAACCTCTTGTTGCTGTCGGGCTTGTGCCCTGAGATCGAGTTCAACGGACTGGAGTTGACTGCCAGCGGCGTTGCCACCACGCAGGCGGCTGCAGCCGCGCCGATCCTGCCACCCGGCCTCGAAAAGTTCAGTGTCGAGCCGCCGCTCGACCGCACCGCCTATCGCCGTATCAATGTCGTGCAGGGGTCCGCCGCCGCTCTGCCGCACGACAGCAACGCGTTCGATCTCGTCTTCTCCTGCCTCGCGCTCGAGCAGATGGAGCCGATCCGGCACCAGGCCATGGCCGAAATGGCCAGGGTGAGCCGCCGCTGGGTGCTGATGGTTGAGCCGTTTCGTGAGGTAAACGCTACAGGGCTGCGGCGGCACTACATCGTCGGCAATAACTACTTTCAGGGTGCCATCGCCGACCTTGGCCGCTATGGATTGACGCCTCGGCTGGTGTTCGACGACTGGCCTTCAAAAATCACCCTGAAGGCCGCGCTGGTGCTGGCCGAAAAGACGGGAAAGTAGAAGCTTGCGCCGGCTCGAGCAGCCTCTCCCTCATATCGACATCGCCGGTCTTCGCATCGGTGGTGGCGCACCGGCGCTGATCATCGCGGAAGTGGCGCAGGCGCACGACGGCTCGCTGGGCCTCGCCCATGCGTTCGTCGACGAGGTTGCCAAGGCAGGCGCCGATGCGATCAAGTTCCAGACACACATTGCAGCTGCTGAATCAACGCTCGACGAGCCGTTCAGAGTAAAATTCTCCAAGCAGGACGCGACACGCTACGACTATTGGCGGCGCATGGAGTTCACGCCGGAGCAGTGGTCTGGCCTCGCCGATCACGCACGCGAACGTCGGCTGCTGTTTCTGTCGTCGGTGTTCTCGGTGCCGGGGCTGGAGATGCTCGACCGGTTGGGCGTACCGGCCTGGAAGATCGGTTCTGGAGAGATCGCGACACCGGACATCCATGCCGCAGCCGTCCAGACAGGCCGGCCTTTGCTCGTCAGCACGGGCATGAGCAGCTTTGCCGAGATTGCCGAGACGGTTGCCAAGGTTCGTGGAGCCGGGCTTGATCTCGCGCTTTTCCAATGTACGTCGCGTTACCCCAATCCGCTCGAGAGGGTAGGGCTCAACGTGATGGATGAGCTGCGGCAAAGATTCGCCTGTCCGGTGGGGCTGTCCGATCATTCCGGATCGCCCTATCCCGCTCTGCTGGCGCTTGCACGCGGTGCAGACCTGTTGGAAATCCATGTCACGTTCCACCGCGGCATGTTCGGACCTGATGTGCCCGCCTCGGTCACATTCGATGAATTGAGGACGATCGTGGCGGCGCGCGATGCGTTCCGCCTGATGGACGCGAACCCGGTCGACAAGGACGCTGAAGCCGCTGAACTCTCACCGATGCGCGGCGTGTTCGGCAAGTCGATCGCTGCTGTGCGAAATCTGGAATCGGGCAGCGTGCTGCAAGCCGACATGTTGACTTTGAAGAAGCCCGGCAACGGTATCTCGCCCGATCAGGCAACCTCGTTGATCGGTCGCCGCTTGGTGCGCGCTGTGAGTTGCGATCGCCTCCTGAAGTACGAAGACCTTGAACCGGAAGCATAACGTCATGACGAGCCGCCGACGCATCTGCGTCGTCATCAACAATCGCGCCAACTACGGGCGCATCAAGTCGGCGCTGACCGCGATCCAGCGGCACCCGCGGCTCGAGCTGCAGATTATCGCGGGCTCCTCCACACTGCTCGACAGGTTCGGCGAGTCGCGTCTGGTGATCGAGCGCGACGGGTTCAAGATCGATGCCAGCTACTACTCGATCATCGAGGGCGAGAACCCGACCACGATGGCGAAGTCGACCGGCCTGGGCATCATGGAGCTTGCCACTCTGCTCGATCGTATGCGCCCCGATGTCGTGCTGACCATCGCCGACCGCTTCGAGACCATGGCGACAGCAGTGGCGGCTAGTTATATGAATATCGCCGTAGCGCATACCCAGGGCGGAGAGATCACGGGCTCGATCGACGAAAGCGTGCGGCATGCCGTGACGAAGCTCGCGCACATTCATTTCCCCGCGACAGAGCTGGCGGCCGAGTATGTGCGTCGGATGGGCGAGCGGCCCGATAGCGTGCACTGGGTCGGTTGCCCGTCGATCGATCTGATCGCCGAGCTTGATCCGGCGTTTCCTCCCGAAATCTTCAAGAGCTACGGCGGCGGTGTCGGCGCCCCGATCGATCCTACGAAGCCTTTCTTGCTGGTGCTGCAACATCCCGTGACCACCGAGTATGGCAGAGGGCTCGAGCAAATCCAACAAACCCTGGAGGCCGTCGAACGCGTCGGTATGCAGGCTATCTGGTTGTGGCCTAATGTCGACGCGGGCTCGGACGACATCTCGAAGGGGCTGCGGATCCATCGGGAAAAAAAGCCGGACAGTCTCATCCGCTTCTACAAGAATTTCGCGGTCGAAGACTATAACCGGCTGATCGCCAATGCGGCTTGCCAGGTCGGCAACTCCAGCTCGGCGTTGCGGGAGGGCGCCTTCCTTGGCGTGCCGGCGGTCAACATCGGCACCCGCCAAGGGGGACGAGAGCACGGCCAGAACGTCGTGCACACCGGCTGCGACGCAAACGAAATCGAAGCTGCCATTCGGCTCCAGCTCAAGCACGGCCGCTATCCCCGCTCGCCCCTGTTCGGCAATGGCGATGCCGGCCGTAAGATCGCGGACATCCTGGCGACCGCCGAGCTGATCATTCAGAAGCGATTAGCCTACGGACTGCCCGACTGATGTGCGGGATTTTCGGTCTGTATGCACGCAGCGGTGCGGACGAAGCGAGCGCCCGCCGCGCGGTGGCCCGGATGCGTCACCGCGGGCCGGACGCCATGGGCGTGTGGAAGAGCCAGGATCGTAGCGTGGTACTCGGCCATGCACGCCTAAAGATCCTCGACCTTTCCGACGGTGCGAACCAACCGATGGTGTCGCCCGACGGGCGGTTGGCGCTGGTGTTCAATGGGGAGATCGTCAACTTCAAAGATGTGCGCGCGGCATATCGCGGGCCCTGGCGATTCAAGACGAGAGGCGACAGCGAAGTCCTGCTGGCGACGTTTTCACAATCAGGTCTGGCTGCTCTGGACGATTGGGTCGGGATGTTCGCCTTCGCCATCCATGATCGCGAGCGCAACCTCCTGACACTGGCGCGCGACCGTTTCGGCATCAAGCCATTGTACCTGGTGGATCTGGCGCACGGCGGGCTGGCATTCGCCAGCGAGATTCCCCCTTTGCTCCCCTTCCTCGATCGCGTGCGGGCGGACGAGGACGTGATCCGGACCTATCTCGAGACCGGCCTCTACGATCACACGCAGCGCACCTTCTTTGCTGGCATTACGACACTGGCGGCCGGCACGGCGTTGACCGTCGATCTTGCTACGGCCGAGCGCAAGGTCTCGCGCTGGTATGATGCAACAGCTCGTATTCCGGATCTTTCGCGCGTCGCAGAAGACGAGTTGGTAGAGGAAGGGGCCCGCCGCATCGAAACGGCGATCCGGGATCACCTCGTTGCCGACGTGCGGGTCGGGGTCAACGTCTCGGGCGGGGTGGATTCCTCCGTGCTGGTCGGCATCGCCAAACAGTATGTGGGCGACATCCATCTCTTTACGCAAGACTACGAGCCACCTTATAGCGAAGCGTCTTGGGTGCGGGAGGTTGCGGACGGCTGCCGGCTGCATACGGTGTCCTTGTCGAGCCGCGACATCCTCAGCCAACTCGAGCGTACCGCCGCTTTTCAGGCCGAGCCGTTCGGCGGCGTCACGGTGTGCGGCTACGAAGCCCTCTATCGAAAGGCGTGCTCGGAAGACGTAACGGTCCTGTTGGACGGCAACGGCGTCGACGAGACATTTCTGGGTTATCAGCGCTACCACGCGCATCATGTCGAGGCGCAGAAGGTGGAAGCGGACTGGCGGGAGGCAGCCGACGCCTATCACGCGTTCTGGCAGGAGGCACCTCCACGTTTCGGCGCCGTCGGGCAGGTCGGCCGGGCGATCGACGGGACGGATGGGACAATGCCGGGCGCTATTGCCGAGCGGTTGCAGAGGTCGACGGCAGTGATCGAGCCGGCCACAACGGTTGCTGTCGGTGCTGACCCGCTTCGCGCGCTGGCGCTGTCGGACCTTTTGTCGACCAAGATTCCACGCGGATTGCGCTTCAATGATCGGATGTCGATGGCATCGTCGCGCGAGCTGCGGGTGCCGTTCCTCGACCACCGCGTCGTGGAGTTCGGGCTCGGCGTGCCGATCCAAGCGCTCTTAAACGCTGGCGGCAGCAAGGCGCTGTTCCGGAAGATTGCTAGCCGATGGGTCCCGCCCACACTGGCATTTGCCAGAAAGCGCTCGGTGCAGTCGCCGCAGAGAGAGTGGCTGGCGACAAGTTGGCGCCCGCTGGTACTCGACATCCTCGGCTCGGACTCTTTTGCGGGGCGCGGGTGGATCGATCCGGCGGCAGCGCGCACGGCCTACGACCGGTTCTGCTGCGGCGAAAGCAATAACTCGTTCTTCATATGGCAGTGGATCAATCTGGAGCTGTGGGCACGAGGTTTTCTCGATAGAGGCGTGCACGCAACATATGGGGGAACGTGAACCTGACA
This sequence comes from Bradyrhizobiaceae bacterium, assembly GCA_947475855.1. Lineage (GTDB taxonomy): Bacteria > Pseudomonadota > Alphaproteobacteria > Rhizobiales > Hyphomicrobiaceae > CAMDPA01. The sequence continues at coordinate 5,271 of CANJPN010000094.1, read as the reverse complement.
TGAGCGCTGCCGAGCCGGTTATCATCGCTGTAATCCCAGCACGCGGCGGCTCCAAAGGCGTGCCTGGCAAGAACTTGCGCACGGTCGGCGGCCTTCCGCTCGTCGCGCACGCAATCCTTGCCGGTAACGCCGCGTCCGGGCTTGCGGCCTGCATCGTGTCCACCGACGACGCGGAGATTGCGGCGGTGTCGCGCGAGCACGGCGGCCACGTCCCGTTTCTACGCCCTGCCGAACTGTCGAGCGACCAGAGCCCGACGTGGGCCGCTCTCCAGCATGCCTTACGCTGGTACGAAGCCGAATATAATCGCACGGTGCTAGCCGTTGTCACGCTGCAACCGACGACTCCGCTGCGCACGGCCGAGGACATTGATGCCGCCATTGCGATGTTCCGCGCCGGCCAGCCGTCGGCGGACAGCTTGATCTCGGTGTGCGAAGCAGGTGAGCATCATCCGCTGACCCTGTACTATGCCGACGGTGATCAGCTCGATCCGCTGCTGAAGGGTCTCAATCCGACCACGCGCCGACAGGACTTTCCGCCAATTTACTGGCGTAACGGCGCGATCTACATCACTCGCCGCGACCTACTCTTCACGCTCAATCGTGTGGTGTCGGAGCGGCCGCTGGCCTATCGTATGCCCAAGCTGAGATCCGCAAACATCGATGCCCCGTTCGATATTGAACTGGCGGAGCTTATGCTCGACTGGAATAAGCGGAGCATCTGATGCGGCGGCTGCGTGTGCTCAATGCTGAGAGCCATGAGTATGCTGACAGCGCGCGTGCGATCCTGCGGTCGTTCGCCGATCTGGTCGAGGGGCAAGACGACCGGGCTGCGCTGCTCTCGGCGCTCAGTGCACATGACGCGTTGATCGTGCGCCTCGGCCATCGCGTGGATGAGGAGGTGCTGCTTAGCGCGCCCGCGCTGCGGGTCATCGTCAGCGCGACGACAGGATTAGATCACATCGATCTGGAGGCGGCGAAACGACGCGGCGTCGATGTGCTTAGCCTAAAGGGCGAGACCGAATTTCTGACACGCGTGACTGCGACGGCGGAACATACCTGGGCGCTGCTACTAGCATTGATGCGCAAGGTGCCGGCAGCGATCGCCGACGTTCGCGACGGGCATTGGCGACGCGATCTATTCCGCGGCGGAGAGCTGGCTGGGCGGACCCTTGGCGTGATCGGCTACGGCCGACTCGGACGGATGGTCGCCCGTTACGGCTTGGCCTTTGACATGAGGGTGCTGGTCTACGACACGCGCCCGTCTACGACGCTATCCGATGGCATAGGGTCTTGCACCCTAGAACAACTGATCGCCGAGGCGGATGTCGTGAGTTTGCATGTTCCCCTTGATGCAACGACTCGTGGGATGATTGGGCGCACCGAAATCGCACGCATGAAAAAAGGCTCCATTTTACTGAATAGCTCGCGCGGCGAGATCATCGATTCTGAGGCTCTTCTCGACGCATTGGCCCGGGGCCATCTGGCTGGCGCTGGGCTCGATGTCGTGCCGGACGAGCTTCCCGGCACAGGGACGATGAGCACCAATCGGCTAGTCGAATATGCGCGCAGTCAGGAAAATTTGCTGGTAACGCCGCACATCGGCGGCGCCACCTGGGAATCGATGCGTAAGACTGAGGAGTTCATGGCAGACAGACTGCGCCAGTGGGCGGCACTCCATGGTTTCGTCGGATAAGACAGGGCCGACATCTATGCGCACTGTGCTGATCATGTCGCGTGGCCTACGCCTCGGTCCGCTCTATTCGGAGGTCGCGCGCGCGGCCGCCCGGGATTGCCGGGTGGTGGGGCTGATCGAGGAGTCCGAGCGTCATCTTTGGTCGGACATTCCGGATGCGACAATCATCAGTCTCGCTGAAGCCGGCGCTCGCGCGCCGGCGCGTTCGGCAGGCAGTCTCACCGATCACGTGGCGAACATCGAGAAAGAGACGGGTTTGCGTGTCTATCAGGCGGCGCGCAATTATCTGCTCTATGGACGGCTGCACAGCGAGGTGTTCGGCTGGAAGAAGCGGCGCTGGCGATGGGACAGCGAAGACGCAATTGTTGGTGAATACGTGCGGTCCTATGATGGACTTAAGTACATTTTCGATACTTACGCGCCCGACATCATACTCCTAGAGGCACCGGATCACATCTACGCGGCGCTGGCCCAGATGATGGCGTACCGCCTCGGCAAACTCGTAGTCGGCATCTATTTCGCACCGCTGGCGGGCGACTGTTCGATGTTCCTCTATACGGGCTTCCAACCGCAAAACGTGTTGCTGCGCTATCACTACGACAATCCCGCAACCATTCCGGAGTCGGCGTGGGAGCGAGCGCGCAAGATGATCGCTAGCATCCGTGACCGGGGACCGCCGCAGATCAGCTACGTCAAGCAGATGGGCGATCGCTCCCGCAACATCTTGGCTCCGCTTTTGCAGAAGGCCGGCGAAGTGCTGGTCTCTCCGACGGAATGGTCGCGGCTGCGGCCAACTGCAATTCGCAGTCGACTGGTGACGTTGCGCAAGGAGATGTGGCTGCGAAAACATCTGCGGCACGACATTCCAGATGCCCCCTATGTGCTGTTCTTCATGCAGCACCAGCCCGAAGCTTCGCTGACCACGCAGGCGCCGCACCAGATCGATCAGTTGCAAGTTGTCGAGCAGCTGGCCGTGAATGCTCCGGCCGGGTGGCGGATCGTCGTAAAGGAGCATCCACGGACCTATCCGGCTCGTGGTGAGAGATATTTCCGTCCGCTGTGCGACCTACCAAATGTTCACCTCTGCCATCCGTCCGTGGCATCGCGCGCGCTTCTATCCAAAGCCGAGGTCGTAGTGACAATGACCGGTTCGGTCGGTATGGAGGCACTGCTGATGGGCAAGAAGGTCGCCGTAATTGGCCGCCCGTATTACGCATTCCTGCCCGGCGTGGCACGGCTGGAACGGCCCGGCGATCTGTTCGATCTGCTCGATGAGCCCGGCGGCATGGCTGTCGATCCGGTGCTGCTGGAGCGCTTCGCGGCCGCCTACTACACAAGCGTGTTCGACGCAGGGGCACTGTCTGCGGACAGCATGTGGCCGATCCCTCAACAAGGCGGGGCCATCATCGCCGACGCCTTGCGGAGGCATCTCGATCTGATCGAGCGGGGCGAAATCCGAGCGTCGAACTTCCCGCCCTATCAACGCTGAGTGCGAGAGATCAAGTGTGCCTTGACCGTCGCAGCTCTAGTGCGGCACCAATGGCGAATTAAGGTCCAGCAGCATTCTGCATCGGCGGCGAGGCAGCCTCGGCACTAATGAAACTCCACAGCGTAGTTCCCAACTCGACGCTGGCCACGGCCGGTTCACACGATCGCCTGTTAGTGCTGCTGACGGATCCATTGTCCGGCATCATCACAAAGGGTTCGGTCGTCCCCCGCTATTACAATCCTGGCAATGTTTTCCGCGAGGTGCATTTCCTGCTGCTGAATGAGGATCACCCCGATCCGGAACGCCTCAAGTTCATGGTCGGAGAGGCAAACGCCTTCGTTCATAACCTGCCGCTTCCGCCACGCTTCTTTGTGCGCAGCCTGGGCTGGCAGCCGATAGCTATGGGACGCCTGATTCGGCAGACGGCAGAGATTGCGATAAGTGTGCGGCCCGGTCTTATTCGTGCGTATTGCGCCGGGATAAATGCGCTTCTTGCCAATCATGTTGGGCGCCAGCTAGGCATCCCGTCTCTCGTAAGTGTGCACAGCCGGCCGGATTTTTGGATTGCCTCCGGCTTAAAGCAGTCGTTGCGGGAGCGCGCGATTGCTGCGCTGGCCGATCGCGTGGTCCGCGGAGCCGGGAATACGCTTGCGATCTATCAACCTCAGCTGCCGTATTTCCGGCGCTTGGGCGTCGAGCCGCATCTGATCCACAATGTTATCGCGGGTAAGGAAGTACCTTATAAGAAGACGTATGCGATTGACGGCCAGCTCAAGCTCATCAGCGTCGGCCGCCAAATGCCTGGGAAAGACATTGCCAATTTGCTGGGAGCTGTCGCGATGCTGCCCGGCGTAGAATTGACTGTGGTAGGAGATGGCCCAACGCATGCCAGCCAAGTGCGGCGCGCCGAGGAGCTGGGTCTTCGTGCGCGCTGCCGGTTCATCCGCACGTGGGACAATTCAGACCTGTGTGACAACCTCCAGAGCTACGATGCATTCGCGGCTCACTCGATTTATCCAGAGACACCAAAAGCGGTCATGGAGCCAATGCTGGCGGGACTGCCAGTGATCATGAATCGCAACCGTGGGGACTACGAGAGCGAGCTAGAGAACGCGGCTTGGCTGGTCGAAGACACTGTCGAAGGCTACCGCACCGCTCTTGCCGCACTGTTTAGCAGCGAGCCACACAGGAGGGATCTGGGGTTGGCATGCCTGAGACGGGCACTGGCGGTCTGGGAGCCGGTGGCAACTGAGGCAAAGCATGCCGAACTGCATGCAAGATTGGCGAGATGATTGCGCCTATGCTTCCGTTCGGCGTGTTCGGCGCTGCTCGCTTGGCGCGATGAAATCCAGCATCCTGCGAACGAGCTGCTGTCCAGTGTTGCGGTATTTGAACGAGAGGCCCACCGCCGTGCTGACGATCGTGACCGCGGAGCCAATAGCCGTGATGATCTTCGGCGCATCCCACCCTGTCGTTAGAATAATCCAGACCGCACGGAACAATGCTCCGCTATCGGCCGCGATAAGCCTTCGAACCCCATGGCCGCCCCCACGCAATACAACCGTTAACGAACATTAACGGCTTGGATGCGATGGGCAAGGACTTTTGCGCAACCGCAGCACAATGGCAGCAGCGGATTGCGCCGGCACGATGTGCAAGATCGCGCCGGCGATATCAACCCCTTAGGACGGCCAACCAACAGTTCTTGAAGGACCCGGCGACAGGGAAGCGCGTTTCCCGCGCCAACCCCGAGAGCGAGTGGCTGCGGCAAGACGTGCCTGCACTTCGAATCGTCGATGAGGCACCCTGGCAAAGGGCGCAGCGGCTTCGCGAATCACGCAGCACCCCGCACTTCCATCAGAAGCGTCGACCGCAGCGGTTGTTCTCCGGATTGATCTACTGCGGCTGTTGTGGGGCGCGATACAACATCGTCATGCGCGACTACATGCGCTGTTCCGCTGTAACCGTAAGCCAGTCCGCGCCATGAATGCGCGATCCTGCGCGCGGCGGCGCTGGTACATTGGTGGTGTTCCGAACGAGGGCACCGCACATGGACGACAGCACATACATCGGCTTGAAGGCGCGGCCT
>CANJPN010000093.1 GCA_947475855.1 Bradyrhizobiaceae bacterium | reverse complement strand
CTCAAGGACAAGCCCCCGAGGGGCGCGCAAGTGCGCGTCCTTGACCGCCGCCCGCCCCGTCGGCGTATCGCTCTGCCATCAGGATCAAGCAGCCCTCCGACCACTCAGCAGCCCTGAACGCACCCACTCAGTCCGTCGAGGACCCCGCGTAAACGTCAGGAAGCACTGGCTGCAGAGGCGTCCGCAAAAGCAGAGGCAGCGCAACGAGCAGAGGCGGCCCGTCAGCAAGCTGTAGCTGAAGCCAAAGCGCTATCCGACGACCAATTGCGGAGAAAAGTCGAAGCCGAACGAATAGCCGCAGCGACACAAGCGACGGCGAGCAGGCCGTCCTCCGGACCGATGACGGTACCAGTGGCGGTGATCGGGCCTATGACCGGACAGTTCGCCGCCTTCGGCGGACAACTGAAGAACGGTGCCGAAATGGCTGTCGCGGACCTCAATGCCGCCGGCGGTGTCAATGGCAAGAAGCTCACCCTCGTAATCGAGGACGACGCCTGCGATCCCAAGCAGGCTGTTGCCGGTGCCAACAAGCTGGCCGCTCAAAAGGTACGCCTCGTCGCGGGCCACTTTTGCTCAGGCTCGTCGATCCCCGCCTCGAGAGTTTACGCGGAGGAGGGTATCGTTCAGATTTCTCCTGCCTCAACGCATCCAAGGTACACAGACAGCCGGCCCGGACCGAACGTGTTCCGCGTCATCGGCCGTGACGACCAGCAGGGAAGCGTCGCCGGCAAATATATCGCCACGCACTTCAGAGGCCGTCGAGTCGCCATCCTCCATGACAAGTCGAACTACGGGAAGGGCTTGGCCGACGACACGCAGAAGTCGATGAACGCGGCCGGCCTGAAGGAAGTCAACTACGATACCTACTCCGGCGGCGAGAAGGATTTTCGCGCACTCGTCTCGAAGCTGAAGGCAGCGAACGTCGATGTCATATTCCTCGGCGGCTATCACACCGAAGCAGGCCTCATCGTGCGTCAGATGCGCGAGCAAGGGATGAAGACGACGCCGATCGGAGGCGATGCGCTGGTGACCCAGGACTATTGGCAGATAACTGGTCAAGCAGGCTCGGGCACGTTGATGACGTTCTCGCCCGATCCCCGCAAGAACCCAGCCGCCAAGGACGTCGTCGCCCGCTTCAAGGCTAAGAACATCGATCCGGAAGGCTACGTGCTCTACACCTACGCTGCGATCCAAGCTTGGGCACAGGCAGCCACCACCGTAAAGTCTGAGGATACCAAGGCCGTCTCGGCCGAACTGGCCAAAGGCAAGTTCAAGACCGTGATCGGCGACTTCTCCTTCGACAAGAAGGGCGATCCCGATCTACCGCCCTATACGGTTTACGAGTGGAAGAACGGCACATACGCTCAGCTAGACTGACTTGACTAAAAGCCAACTCGCCAATTGAAAAGGCTCGCGGACATCCATCCGCGAGCCTTCGAATTTTGCGGAGCATCTCGCCGCTCAGCGGCCCTGGCTCTGCGATGTCAGGTCCGTCATCAAATGACGTTCAACCCTGAGGAGTGTATCGGGCACTTCGCGCCCGGCCTCCTTCATCGCCCTGATCCGCCGGAACACCACGCCCCACGCCACGCGCGGGTCGTCCTCGGCTGCGATCCTCTCGAGAACCTCGATGGTCCTCTCGTCGATACGGTCCATCCGACCCATCGAACTCTCCTTTATTTCAGTTTAGGTTTGCGCCATGGACGCGATTGCCAAACGCCGTCGTTAGACCGTCGTTCCGCTCCTCACAGCGCACGTCGGGTTTAGCCTCAGGGGATGGTCGATTCGCGGTGGAACTTGGACAGTCGCGCCCCCGTTCGGCCCTCATTCCACCCAGAACTTACGGAGCGCCGGAAATGCTCAACTTGATCACCGACGTGGCCGGCATCAGGTTAGGCAACGCCCATGACATCGATGTGATCAGCGGCGTGACGACCCTCATCTTCGATGAACCCGCCATCGCATCGGTCGCTGTGCTGGGTGGCGCCCCCGCGGGCCGTGATCTCGGATGCCTCGAGCCCGACGCTGTCGTGGAACGTATCGATGCCATCGTGCTGTCGGGCGGCTCGGGCTTTGGCCTCGATGCGGCGAGCGGCGTGCAGGCGTGGCTGCGCGAACAAGGCAGAGGTTTCAAGGTCGGGCAAGCCCAGGTCCCGATCGTACCGGCAGCGATCTGCTTCGACCTCAACAACGGCGGCAACAAGGATTGGGGCCGCCACGCCCCCTATCGCGAACTGGGCTTTGCCGCAGCCGACGCAGCAACCGCGGGCCACTTCCCTCTGGGAACGGTCGGCGCGGGCTACGGCGCCAGCACCGTCGATCTCAAGGGGGGGCTCGGCTCCGCAAGCGCGAAAACTTCAGCCGGGCATACCGTCGCCGCCATCGTCTCGGTCAATGCGCTCGGCTCCGCGCTGATGGGGGACGGACCGCACTTCTGGGCAACCGCACTCGAACAGGCAGCGGAATTCGGCGGCTTCGGCTTTCCACCGAGGCCACCCGGCGCATCACATCTCGATTGGAAAGGACGCAGCCAAGGCACCGCGTCGACGCCACACTCGACCACGATCGCCTGCGTTGCAACCGATGCGATCCTGGACAAGGCGCAGGCTAAGCGTCTCGCGATCGCCGCCAACGCGGGCCTCGCGCGCGGCCTGCGGCTGTCCCACGCCGTGATGGACGGTGACACGATCTTCGCTGTGTCGACGACAAAGCGGAAATTGTCGGGAGGCATCCAGGATCTGATCGAAATCGGCGCGCTGACAGCCGATTGCCTCTCGCGCGCCATCGCCCGCGCGGTTTACGAAGCCCACACGCCCGCAACACCTCCGGCCCAGCGAGGAAGGTGGCAGGGCCCGCCCGCCTGGCGCGATCGATTTGGCAGCCCCGGCCACCAGCGCGCACAGTAGCCGGGAAACGCTCGGCACAGTTAACTTGGTAACGTTCAAATGCTGAAATTACGGGCAACTCCGACATAAAATTGCAGTATTGATCGGCAAGTCTTGCACATTCTGCATTGGTCCCCCGCGAGGCTCCCGAGTACACCGCTCGACCCCACCTTAAGCCGACTTGTCGCCAGTGCTTTTGTGGTCTAGGGGAGGCCGTTGCCGGCAAATCCGTGCAGACGGTGAGCCGGAACACGCCTCCGGGCGTATACAGTTCGGACACCACGCGGAACAGCCGCCAATGCGAGCGGAAGGACAGGGCTATGAGCGCTGACGACAACAAGGCAAGCAATGCCGCCAGCGGCAAGCAAGCTACCATCACGCTGAGCGGTAATCGCGTGGTTCAAATGCCCGTTCGCTCCGGCTCGGTTGGTCCCGACGTCATCGACATCGGCCGTCTCTATGCCAACACCGGCTGCTTCACTTACGACCCCGGCTTCGTGTCTACAGCAAACTGTTCTTCGAAAATCACCTACATCGACGGTGACGAAGGCATCCTGATGTACCGCGGCTACCCGATCGAGCAGATCGCGGACCATTCGAACTTCCTGGAGACCTGCTATCTGCTGCTGCACGGCGAGTTGCCGTCCAAGGCCCAGAACTCGGAATTCTGCACCACCATCTCGCGGCACACCATGCTGCACGAGCAGATGACGCGGTTCTTCACCGGCTATCGCCGCGACGCTCACCCGATGGCGATCATGTGCGGCACCGTCGGCGCGCTGTCGGCGTTCTATCACGACAGCACCGACATCAACGACCCGCACCAGCGCATGGTCGCCCAGCACCGGCTTATCGCGAAGATGCCGACGATCGCAGCGATGGCCTACAAGTATTCCATCGGCCAGCCGTTCATCTATCCGCGCAACGACCTCGATTACGTCTCGAACTTCCTCCAGATGTGCTTCGCAGTTCCCTGCGAGCCCTACCAGATCGACGAAGTCCGCGCCCGCGCGCTGGACAAGATCTTCATCCTCCATGCCGACCACGAGCAGAACGCTTCGACCTCGACGGTCCGCCTCGCGGGCTCCTCGGGCGCCAACCCGTTCGCCTGCATCGCCGCCGGCATCGCCTGCCTCTGGGGCCCCGCACATGGCGGCGCGAACGAGGCTTGCCTCAACATGCTCAAGGAGATCGGCACCGTCGACAAGGTCGCCGACTACGTCAAGAAGACAAAGGACAAGAGCTCGGGCGTGAAGCTGATGGGCTTCGGCCACCGCGTCTACAAGAACTACGATCCCCGCGCCAAGGTGATGCAGAAGACCTGCCACGAGGTGCTGAACCACCTCGGCGTCAAGGAAGACCCACTGTTGAAGGTCGCCCTCGAACTCGAGCGCATCGCACTGCAGGACGACTACTTCATCGAGAAGAAGCTCTATCCGAATGTCGATTACTATTCCGGCATCACGCTGAAGGCGCTCGGCTTCCCCGAGGACATGTTCACGGTGCTGTTCGCCGTTGCCCGCACCGTCGGCTGGATCGCCCAGTGGAAGGAAATGGTCGAAGACCCCGAGCAGAAAATCGGACGTCCGCGCCAGCTCTACATCGGACCGAGCCGCCGCGAGTACGTTCAGCTCGACAAGCGCGCCTGATCCGGCTCTGGCCGCAAGGATCAAGATCAAGGGGCCGGATCGAAGGATCCGGCCCCTTTCTGTTGTGCGCAAACGTCGGTTCGATGCGGCCTACTTTGCCTCTTCCTGCTTCATCCCGGTCGCCTTGATCATCACCGCGAACCGCTCGATCTCGCTCTCCAGGAGCTTGCGATGCGCTTCCATCGACCGCTGCTCCTTCGGGAACGTGACCGTCCCCGTCTGCGCGAACCGCTCGATCACCTTGGGATCGTCGACCATCTTCTGCAGCGCGGCATGCAGCGTTTCCAGAATCGGCTTCGGCGTGCCCCTGGGCGCGTAGAACCCGTTCCAGATCACCATATCGAAGCCGGTGAGGCCAGCTTCCTTTGAAGACGGCACATCCTTCAGGGCTGGCAAACGCTCGGCCGAAGTGACCGCGTAGGCCTTGATCGTTCCTGCCACCACCTGTGGCGTCGCCGTCGTCGCCTGGTCGCACAGCACGTCGATCTGCCCAGCGACGAGATCGTTCATCGCAGGCCCCGTACCGCGATAAGGCACGAGCGATGGCTTGCTGCCGGCGATCTGCATCAACAGGAGTGCGCACAAATGCGAGTTCGAAGCGACACCTGCATGCGCGACCGTAGCCTTGTCGCCCTGCTGCTTCATCCACGCAATCAGTGATTTCCCATCCTGCACATCGAGCGACTTCCGGCTGGTCAGAACCATTGGGCCGGTATTGATCAGACCGATCGTCTCGAACGCGGTGCGCGTGTCATAGCGCAGATTCGAATACAGCGACTGAGCCGCCGGATGGGCGGTATGATGCTGGAACAGCGTATAGCCGTCCGGCGCGGCCTTTGCCGCACGCTCAGTGCCGACAGTACCGCCGGCACCACCGACATTTTCAACCACGATCTGCTGACCCAGCGTACGGCCCATGTGGTCGGCTGTGATCCGCCCAAGCGTGTCGGAAGGCCCTCCCGCCGCAAACGGGATGATCAGCGTGATCGTCTTGCTGGGATAGGTCTGTGCACTAGCCGGGGAAGTCATGAAGCCGGCAGACCAACCGACGGCGGCCAGCGCCACGCACGCGGCGGCGGTACGGGGATTGATGCAAAGCACGTTGAAAGCCCTCCCTATTTTTTGTCGGCGTCGAAAATGTTGCTCTGCTTCGGCTGCCGCAAGCCTAGAGTTAGGCCCTGACCATGAAATTGCCAACGGCCCAGTGTCCGGCAATCTCCGGGCTCGGCATCGCGCTCAAACACTAAGGCGTCAGAATTTTCTTGAGCCGTTCCTGCACGGGCTGAGGCGTCGAATACATTTCCCCCAGCAGTTTCTCCATACCCATGCCATCCGTCGCGTTAGGCTCCTCACCCGCCGCAGACTTCCTGAAGTCGGCTCGAAACTCCGGATCTCGCGTGGTCTCGATAAACGCCTTTCGCACCTCTGATATCCGCGTGGCATCCATACCCGGCGGCCCGAGATAAGGGCGGCTCAGCGCAAGCGGACCTGCCACCAGCCGCAAGAGTTGCTTATCCGCCTCGTTGGACACGAGATCAGACGCGAGCGGCATATCCTTGAGCATCGGATGCTTCTCGAGACCGATCTGAACGATCAAGTTGACCTTCTTCTCCGGCAGCCAGTTCGGCTTCGAGGCATTGAGGCTCATCCAGCCGAACGCGCAACGGCCGTCGACCTCGCCGCGCTCGATTGCAACGAGTGTCTCCTGCGTGCCGAGATAGCCCGTAATAACCTTGAACTTCGTGCCGAGCAGAGCATTGAGCACCAGCGGCTCGGTGTCCGTCGCCGATGCAGCGCCCGTACCCGCGACCGTCACGGTACGCCCCTTGGCGTCCTCGACCGTTTTTACACCCGAGGCCGTCGACGTCGCGCAAAACGTCACGTCCTTATCGAGCGCGCCGACAGCGGTGAAGTCGGTCATCGAGTAGTTGATCTTGCGCCCACCGACCATCGGCTCGAGCAAAGGTCCCGATGCAAACGCGCCGACCACGGTGCCATCCTTGGGTGCCGCCTGCACCAAGTGCTCCAGCAAGCGAACACCGCCTGCCCCCGGCATCAAACCGGCGACGACCGTCGGCTGGCCCGGTAGATGCTTGCCGATATGACGCGCCATGATCCGCGCGCCTACGTCGATGCCCCCGCCCGCCGTTCCGCCGACGAGGATCGTGAACGTCTTTCCTTTGAAGAAGCCGTCGGCGGACTGAGCAACTGCCGCAGAACTAGCGGAAACGGCACCCAGGGCCAATGCAGCACCGGCCGCAAAGCGCCATACCGAGCGATGGAGCATCCTGGCATCCTCCCGACTTGCACATTTTGTCGGAGCTTGCCATGGCTCCGCGCCGAATGCCAACGCTTGCCGCATGGGACGCTTGCCGCATGGGACTCCAGGCCACGCTCACCGGAAACTAATTGGCCGGCGGCACCTTCACCCTCACGAAACTTGCAAGCCTCGCTATCAACCTTCCACCGGCCTCGCCGGTCCGGAACTGTGCGACAAAGCTGAATTCGGATTCCTGCTTCGGGATATAGAAATCGACGGGTATCGAAAGCATCCCCGTCGTGCCGACTTCGATCTTGCGCCTTGAATCGATATCCATAGCAAATTCTGTCGCACGTGCCGGACCGACCACGCGAACCAGCGCGCGCCCTCCAGCACCGGTCAGCAGCTTGAACAAGCCGGCACTTCGCACGCTACTGTCGTCCGCACCGATCGAGTAGACAGCGAGCGCTTCGACCGCCCAGCGCCCGCTATCGCCCAGCACCAGCCAGCGGCTGTCCCGCGACCATGCAGCATGCACGGTGACGCGGGTCGCCCGCCCCTCCTCGCCCGCCCAATATCGGCCAACCGTCAGCGCCAACGGCTTGCCATCTGATAGCCTGACGAGATGATGCTCGACACCCTCCGGATCGGGCGCGTCCCCAGGCTCGACTCCTGGGGCTCGCCAGCCGATCGCGAGTTTTCCGGATGGAGAGGTCGTCCCCTCGATGATGCGCAGAGCCGCCGGCCCAGTCCCGCATACGAGTTGCTCTGACGCCTGCTGCACACAGGCCCCGCCCAGCGCTTCCGCTGCGGCCGGCCCCGGCATCGCCGGCATAGCGAGCGCCGCGACCAGCGCGACAGCGCTCCTCAGCATCGCTTCACGCATGGTCGTCCTGGTCCCGCTGCCGTATTTCGCCGCGAGGATACTGCATCATCGACACCTGACCGCGAACAGATTTCGAGACTATTGGTTGAGCCGGTACCACCGCCCCACCCATTGGCTGCAAGCCCCCGCCTCGCCTAAGATCGGCGAAACCGTTCGACAACCAGCCAGGGACACACCGGCATGATCCCCGTGAAGCGCCTGGGCGCCGCCACCTTCCTGTCGCCAGACGTCGCCCGCGTCGCCGACTATTACGAGCAGATCGTCGGCCTCGAAATCGTCGAGCGGTCTTCCCGCCGCGCCATCCTCGCGACCGACATGGGCGAAGAGGCACTCGTGTTCGAAGCCGGCGACAGCACCCATTGCCCGCGTCTGGCGCTTGGCATCGATCCGCACTTCGACCTCGCTGACGCCGCGCGAATTCTGGCCACCCTGGGCATCACGTCGGAAATGCGTACCGCGATCACGCCCGGAGTCGGCAAGGCGCTGACTTTCACCGATCCCAAGGGAACGATCATCGAGTTGTTCGCCGACTACCGCCCGGTCAGCGGTAAGCGAGCGGGCCACGGCATCGCGCCGGTAAAGTTCGGCCACATCGCCTTCAATGCCGAGACCGCCGGCGCGATCACCGACTTCTATTGCCAAACCCTCGGGTTTCGCGTGTCCGACTGGATCGACGATGTCTTCGCATTTCTTCGTTGCGGCCCAGACCACCACACCTGCAACTTCATCAGTGGTCCGGCCGGCGTGATGCACCACATGGCCTTCGAGTTGAAAGACTGGCCCCACGTGCTGGTCGCCTGCGACACGCTCGGCCGCAACGGACGCAAATTGATCTGGGGTCCCGGTCGCCATCGCGTCGGCCACAACATCTTCGTCTACACCCGCGATCCCGACGACCATATTGTCGAGTTCTTCTGCGACATCGATCTGATGAAGGACGAGTCGCTCGGCTACTTCGAGCCTCGTCCCTGGCACGAAGACCGCCCGCAACGCCCGAAGCGGTGGACGTTCGAAAGCGGCGCGCCCCTCTGGGGCCTTGCACCCTCCGACGACTTTCGCCGCTCCGGAACGCGTCACATCCCGACACTGAAGTGACGCTGCGGCCGCGGAGAACCCGCGTGCCACTTCGTCCAATACACCCAAACCAAGCCGGGGCTGTTTGCGATGGCCAACGGCTTCACCCACGTGAAGCGCACTTCAGGCCGCCGCGGCCTCGCCCTCGACCAATACATCCTGTTGCGGCAGATAGGCCTTCCACGTGACCAGAGCGGCGCGTCCTGCCGGCGTGAGACCATAGATCCCACGCTCCAGCCGCACGAACCAACCGTAGACATTCCGCTGAAGAATCTTAGCGACATCAGGCGCAGCCGACTTCAAGTCGCGCGGCCGCAAGGGCGGCCCACTGAGTGCTGCAGCACAGATCAACGCCTGTTGCCGATAAGCCGTCATGATAGGTCGCCGCGTGCTCCCGCCCAACGCAGGATCACCTCTCCGCCGGCGATGTTCCGACACGATCCGCGAGCGCCGCTTGGCGTCTTTGCGCGGACGCCACGGCTCCGGCTCGACGAGCACGTCGACCTTCCCGCTGGCGAAAACCAAAAGCAGACCGACGCCCAGAAACCGGCACAGCTTCTTGACGCGAGGATCGCCCTCACGCCCCCGGCCGCGCCGCGACGCCCGCACTGCAACCCAAACCTCGTCGCAGACCGCCGTTCGGTCGACGGCCTGAAGCAACAATTCCAGGGTGAAGGTCAACTTCAATTCAGCGATCACGACCGCAGCCGGCTCGCCCTTGTCGAGCGCCACGATATCGCATCCGCAAACCTCTCCCTTCGCCTCGAATCCCAAGGACTCCAGGAACCGCTTCACCGGTTTGTAAAGGGTTGTCTCCAGGCGCAGGCCCTCGGCTTGAAGTGCGGGAGCCTCCCTCTTACAAGATTCGGTTCGCGCCGCATTCAGTCAATTGGCGTCCCCACGCCACCTGAACCGCCAAACAACTTATCCCGCATCCGCCCCGCCAATTCGGCCGATCTCTCCCAACGAGCCGCGCACGAACTGCGGTGCGATCACGTCGGCCATCGCGACACGCGCCATCGCCGGATTGAGTTCATAGAACAACGCCATCTGCGCAGACCAGTGGCGTTCGGTCAGCTCCCCGTTGACTGCAAAGCCACCGGACTCTCGCTCCTGAGTCCATATCCGACGCACGTGCTCTTCGGGCACCTTAACCGTCACGTAATGATCGTAGACCTTGCGGAAGGCGGCGTAGTCCTCATGCAGCAGACGCGAAGCCTGGATCATGCCCTTCGCAAGACGGTGCAATTCTTCTGGATGAGATTTCTCGTAGGCCTCGAGCGTGCCAAGCACCCCGTGCGGCTGCACCGGGACGAGGCGCTTCAGGTCCGCGAAACCCAGAAGATTATGCAGCGAATTCGAGGGATCGAGATCGAGCGAAATCGCTTCCTCGACCCGGATCAGCGACACGTCGATGGTATCGGCGAGCAATCGCGCGATACGCTCCGGCGGCGGCCCGACGGCTTCCCATTTGATCTCCGCCTCGGCGATCCCCAATGCCCGTACAAGCAATCGTGCCATATGATGGCTAAGGGCACCGAAACCGTCGAGTGCCCACGAGCAACCGCGCAACTGATCAGTCGACGTGATGCGCTTCTGTACGATCAGGTTTTGAGCCAGCCCGCGCGCCATCGAGACGACGATCCGCACCGGCTTGCCTTCTGAGCGAAACCGCAGCACCGGCCCCAACCCGCCATACGAAACATCAACGCGTCCGTCGAGCACGGCCTGCATGGCCGCGACCCCGCCGTGCACCGGCGTCCACGATACGTCGAGACCCAGATCGGACCACGTCCCCAAATAGGTAGCCGCCGCGCAGGCGAGATCATCGACACCGAAGGTCGGCCCCGAGCCCGCCGCCAGCTTGATTGCAAGTCGCGATGCCATGGAGTGCCTCCGGCCCAAGAGAAAAGGCGCGCCCAGCGATGAGCGCGCCTTTGGATATATTGCCCGCGATGACCGCGGGATCGCAAGCGCCAAGCACCTGCCTGAAAAATTCCTACTTGGTCAGAACGATGAAATCGGTACCCTTGCCAGTCTCGTTACTGATGCCGTGATCAGAAATCACGATCGAGCCATTGACCCACAGCCGCTCCGAGATGCGCTTCTTGACTTCGGCAGACATCACCACCCGCTCCAGCGCACCCTGCGCATCCGAGGGCGTACCGACAGTCTGGACGACGCGTTCCCCGCGTCGCACGGGCGCGCGATTCTCGAGCGACTCGGAAAAGCTCGTATTCTCCGGCACGGTCACGACCTGCCAACCGATCCTGCCCGTCGCCGTATCCGCCGCCATCGCCTGGAACAGATGCGTTCCAACCGGCCGGTTTGCGTCCTTGAACGTCACCGGCGCGTCGAACAGCGGCACCATGCCCTGGCGCACATATACTTTGCCTTCCTTGCGGCTGACGAAGACCGCGATCGGCTCTGTCCCGCGCTCGGCAACCTTGACGGCCTCCTCGGCGGCAACCTGCGCATCTTCAGCATCCCGGGACGCGCTAGCCGCCGCATAAGCGGCCTTGCTCTTCTGCGCTTCGTCAGCCGCCGCAACCTTCAGATTGCGCTCCGCTTCGACGAGTTGTGCCGCGATCTGCTCCCGAGCATCCGCGGCGGCACCCGAAACCCTTGCTTGCAATTGCTCGACCAGCGCCTTCGCAGCCTTGAGCGCGGAAGCAGCCACGTTGGCTTCCGCCGACGCACGCTGCGACGCTTCGAGCAAATCCTTGTTGGCTTTCGTCGCTTCAATCACGCGAGCCCGCGACCGCGACTTTTCCAGGGCCGCGTTCTGCATCGGATTGAGAAAGCGCGTCGCTACCTGCGCGCTCTCCGGCACACCATCCACCGCGGCGACCCGAACCGGCGCTATTTCACCCCGGTCAGCGCGCTGATCCTGCGATGCCGGCGCTGCCACCATCAAAGGCTCCGGCAATTCAGGATGCGCGAAAACAGACGGCGAGGGCTCCTGCGGCGCGATAACGACCCGCATGCCCATTTTGCTCATCGAAAACATCTTCGCCGCCACAGGATACGGAAGACGGATGCAACCGTGCGAGGCCGGATACCCCGGCAGCACGCCAGCATGCATGGCGATCCCCGACCACGTGATCCGCTGCATGTACGGCATCGGGGCGCCGCTGTAGATGTTGGAGACGTGATGCCTGTTCTTCTGGATCACGCTGAAAATACCCGTCGGCGTCCGATGACCAGCCGAACCGCTCGAAATCGGCGAGCGGATCACCGCGTTTCCAGCGGAGTCATAAACCGTCATCCGCTGCGAGCCGAGCGACACGACCGCCATCAAAGGCCCACTCGCCGTCGCCTTCGAGGCAGCCACTTCCTCCGCCGACGGTTTCGCGTTCTTCGCTGATCCCGCGCGGGGAACATTACGCCCCAGAGCGCGGCCTTTGACCGATGACCGCGGTCGGTAATAACCCGATGCCGAGTCGTTCCACCAGGACTGCGCCTGCGCAGTCTCGGTGCCCATTCCAGGCACGCCTCCGATGCCCCCCAGGGCCGCCACGCCAAAGAATGTGAGCGAGCCCGAAAAGACCCGGAAGAGACGAATGGAAGACCCTGACACGTCAAAGGACTCCTGTGCATATGTGACAATACTGCATCCACCACTACCGCTTCCGCTAGCGCTTGTGGTGACCGTGATGCAACTCCACGGCCTACATTCTCGACAGAACCTAGCCTTGGAAGCCACCGGCACAAGCGGACTTTCCTGCAATTTCCTCCAGCAAAGTAAAAAAGGCCGGTCCGGGCGAACCCGAAACCGACCTTAGATCTCAGCCCCTTGAAGGCTCAGAGGTTCTCGAGGTAGCCAACCGGATCGACCGGCTTGGACCCGACACGCACCTCGAAGTGCACCTGCGGCTGTTCCGCTCCGCCGCTTCGGCCCGCCTTCGCGACGGCCTGGCCGCGCTTTACACGATCGCCGCGTTGAACCAGCAATCTATCGTTGTTGGCATAGGCAGTGACCCAACCGTTATCATGCCTGACCAGCACGAGATTGCCGTATGTCTTCACTTCGTTGCCCGCATAAGCAACCACTCCGTCCTCTGCGGCCAGCACATCAGTTCCGGCAGGTACCGCTATATCCACCCCATCGTTGTGTGACCCGTCGCTGCGAGGACCGAAGCCCTGAACGACGCGACCGCGCGCCGGCCAACGCAATTTCCCGATCTTCGCAGGACCAGCCTGTGACGCCCCAGCAGCAACACTTCCCGCAGCAACCGGCGCGACAGCGGCCGCGGTGCCATCCCCACCGTTCAATACCTTCACACCATTTGCAGCCGTCGAACTCCCTGCCGCAGCCACCCGAACGATCCGCTCCTCGGGTTGCACCGTCTCCCCGGAATAGGCGGCAGGAGGAGTGGAAGGCGCCACGGCTGCAGCACCTTGCCCGACCGGCAGCTTCAAGACCGTGCCCGGCTTGACCTTGCTCACGTCCGTGATGTCATTTGCCCGTTGCAGATCGAGCACCTTGATCTTGTGCTTGGCAGCGATCGCATAGAGACTGTCGCCCGGCTTGACGACGTACGAATTTCCGCCGTCGACAGCCGCAACTGTCGGTGCAGCGACGGCTGTCTGTTCCACGACTTGCGGCTTCAGCGATGCCGTCCGCTCTGGCTTCACCCTCGGGGTGGCACGACCATCAGCGCCCGGCAGATACAGCTTCTGTCCCGGCTTGATGTTCGGATTGCGCAGCTCGTTCACGGCCATCAGATCGGAAATCAGCACCTTGTGCCGCTTCCCGATGCCATAAAGCGTATCGCCGGGCTGCACCTCGATCTGCTCTCCCTTCGAGACGCTCGCGGCCGGCGCGGCCGTCACAACAGAAGCCGCAGCCGGCGCCGGAGTTTGGCGCGTGACCGCCATGGCTTTCGCCGGCGTAGCGTTGGCAGAATTGACGGCCGGAGCTGGACGCTCCTGGAGTGGCGGCAATGCCGCAACCTCAACGGTATTGCCCCCCCGAGCCGGCGCGCCCTGATAGGTGGATGACTGGCCCGCGACTGAGCGTGGCGGTGCCTCCAGCGATGGACCGGCCGCCGTGCGCTTGGCGCCCGTGCCTGCCCCTTCGCCCAGCGCGAAGCTCGGATTGTCGAAACGGGTGATACTCGCGCTGCAACCTGCGAGCACGACGGCGACTGAAGCGCCGACGACGCTCAATGCGCGCATGCGATAATCGGTACGATCAGGGCCGGTACGCAACTGAACTGACATGGAACACCTCTAAACCCACGATTACCCCTAACCGCTGGTAGGTTAAGAACGCCTTAACGGCTGTGAGTATCCCGGCCGCCCGGACTAAAATCCCCTCTGAAAGCCAGGGCGGCATTGCCGATGCCCGCCGGTAAACCCCGGCATGAAAATCGAGCCCTCCGCTTCCCGACGGCCGGCCCGCTGCATAAGCACATGCGCCATAACCCAGACTGCCTCAGTAGCCCCTGATTGTGGGATGAGGTGGGCCGGTTTGGGCCGAACTTGTGACAACGAAAGCGTTGCAGCGCAAACGCTAAACCTTGTTCACGGGGGTAATCGCGAACGTAGCTCTATGCCTGCCCCAGCGCCTTGCGCGTAGAGGCCAGAACTGCGCGATACGACAGATCCATCAACAGCGGCGTCACCGAAATCTTTCCAGCCGCGATCGCAGCGAGATCCGTGCCAGCGGGCGCATGCGACCGGCTGCGGCGGTAAGCCAGCCAGAAATAGGGATTGCCCCATGTGTCGCGGCGTTCATCCAAGCTCAGCAACCCCGCATCCCGGCGACCTTGAACAGTCACTTCAACGCCCGCCACCTTCTCGGGTTCGACATCGGGAAAATTGAGCGAGAACAGCATCCCCGGCTCCCAATCCAACGTCAGCAGCGAGCGGATGATCCCCGGCGCATGCTCAATCGGCGTCTGCCACTTCGGCGCGGGCTTGCTCTCGACGCCGAACGCCTGACTGAGCGCGATCGAACGGATACCCAGCAGCGTCCCCTCGAAGCACGCCGCAATCGTACCGGAATACGTCACGTCCTCTGCGAGGTTCGAACCGCGGTTGATCCCCGACAGCAGCAAATCGGGTTTGCGATCCTTCAGCACGTGATGCACGCCCATGATCACGCTGTCGGTCGGCGTACCCCGCACCGCGAAGGCGCGCTCGTCGACCTGCCGGATGCGCACAGGCTCGTTCAACGACAGTGAATGCCCCGCCCCGGAATGGTTCTGCTCCGGCGCACACACCCACACTTCACCTTCCGGCCCGGCAAGTTCCTGCCCGATTTGGCGCAAAGCATGCAGCCCAGCAGACTCGATCCCGTCGTCGTTGCTGATCAGAATGAGCAT
>CANJPN010000092.1 GCA_947475855.1 Bradyrhizobiaceae bacterium | reverse complement strand
GTGTCATGGTCCGTGTCCGGATTTGCTTGGTTGTCGCAAACCCGAGCCATCTGTGATTCGGACCATGACCGCCCCCTCAGGGGCTGTGGACAGCGGGGAAGAAATTTTTTTGGCGCCCCGCGGCGTTGCTCTCCGGTCGGCCTACGGCATCCCTACGCGCAACGCCGCGGGGCCCCTTGCCTCCCCCGCCTCGTACACCACGTCCTGGGACGCGCCCTCGCCTTCGATGCGCAAGAGCTGAGCACGCCCCTTCATCGCCTCCGCCAATAGGACCGCGACCTGCTCCTTTTCCCGAACACGCCCAATCGTTGCGCGTGGGCGACCAACGCTAGAAAAGCGACCCCGATGCCGCCCCCTGCGCCGTTCGACCAGCCATAACCTCGCCTCGCTCTGCCGTCCGCCCCTCTCAACAAGCTGAAACGCATCCGAGATGAGTCGGCCGACGGCCTCACCGGCAAGAACTTCGCCAGCCGAAGCAGCCGCCTGATTCGCAACCGCAGCGCCCACCATCTCGCCAACGAACCCAAGATCGAAAAATCCGTTCCCGGCCTCACCAGTGATCCCAATGCCCGCGTCGACCCCACACCGTGGCGCGTGCGTAGGATCAGCAGCGATTTCCAGCGCGGCCGCTACTGCGAACCGCGTGTCGGCCTCGCTTGCAATGGGCCACCCCCAGACCACGAGCTGAAGGTTGGGATCGATACGGCCGAGGCTGCCGCCATACCGTTGCACGATCTGCTGGACGAAGCTGCGCCGCCTGGAAAGGGTTTCCACCAACTCCTCAGGGTCAGTGACTTCAACCGGATAGAACCCGACCGCCAGAACAACGACTTGTCGCCGCTCGGCATGCCCGGTACTGCGGCCGATCCATCTCAGATCGAAGGCATCATCTTCAGGGATCGTAGCGTTTCGGCCAACCGACTCGCGGCCAACTTCCGATTGATTGTCCATTTGCTGAAACGCACCCGTCCCTCGTGCTTCCTCGCACCGCACCACTCATCGAATGCCCGATGAGGTGCCTAAAGGCGCGATGACGGAAAACCGGCATTGACGCCACATCTATGCGTGCACGACTTTTCTCGCTCGCAATCATCATCGAACACGCCCGGACAATAACGCTGCAGCCGATAAAATTCCGCATACAGAGGTTGCCGCAATCGTCTAAAGTTGCGGGCTTTTTTTCACCAATAAAACATACGACTTACGACGCGCCTTCAGGCTTACGCCGCAGCCCCCCGCCCATTTCCGGACGGTAGCCAACGGCCTGCCCGACGATCAGAGTTTGCCAGTACTCCCTCACCCCCGCCTCGATTTGGAACGTCTGCCGCTTCCCCAACGAGACGGCTCAGATCGCGCCCGGCTGTGTTCGCGCCAAGATCGAGCCCAAACCTTGCGAGAATGGTCGGTGCGATGTCGACGATCCCAGCCACAGCTTGATTTGTCAGCCCACCCCCAAAGCCGAGTCCAGCCACGAGCAGCACGGTGGACATCTCCATCGCGTTGAGCCCGCCATGCGTCCCAAGGCAGTGCGCTGAAACCGAATTGTGCCCCCCGCGGCCAGGCATCCCTTGCCGGTCGAGTCCTTTGCTCGATCCAAACGTGAACACAAGATCGGCCGCTCGTTCATGACCGAGCCCCGCGAGTCCGTGCGACAAGGTCCCTGCGAAACGCCCCTCGACGACGTCGATCCCAGCTGCTTCCTCGGCCCTGGAAAAAAGATGGCCGATCCAACTTTGTTCCATCAGCCAATCCACGAGGCGCGCATCTCTTCTAGCGTCCTCCGTCACGCTGTAAATCGCGCCATAGCCCTGCCCGGTGACGACGAAATCCGCCCCTCCCAAGCCATTCCGATCGCCCGCCTTGAAGCCCGCGCGTCGCATCTCTGCTGCGACATCCACTGTTCCAGTCGCTGAAATCTGACCGTGATCGGACGCAACGATGATCAGTGTCCGATCCAGACCTTGCCGCCGTTGGATTGCCTCGAGCAAGCGGCCGAACTGACGGTCCACATGCCGGAGCGCGTTCTCGCTCTCGAGTGAGCCGAGTTCGCGGTAACGTGAAGTCGCATCCGGTTCCGGCAACCACAACACGGCGACATCCCGCGCCGGCCCTTCGATGACATCCTTTATGAACACATCGACTGCGTATCGAACTTCGTCGAAACGCGGCAACTCACGCTCGGGCGGGAAGCCGTGTCGGCGCACCACTTCATCCCACACGTGGGGCGTCACCGTCGCATCACGACCTTGGGTAGAAAACGACCAATGCCCGTTCCGGGCCGCTCGTGGATTGAGAAGGCTCGACGCCACTGGGACCCCAGCATCGACGATTGCCACCCTCCGCTTGGACTTCGCCAGCACGTCAGCAAACGTCGGCACCGTCACGAGACCGAACGACAACGACTGATCGAGGCCACGAACGATCCGGTGATCGCGAAAATCTAACACCCGGTCGCGTGACAATGCCCCACCGAACGCCTCGTTCCCCATCACCCCGTGGCGCATAGGCAACTCACCCGTCGCAATCGAAGCTGCGGCTACGGAAGTGACGCTTGGAAACACCGATTTTGCGTGTACGAAGTCAGTGGCATGCGACCGAAAGGCCAACAGGTTTGGCGTGACGTCTGCTGTGACCATATCCGGCCGAAGTCCGTCCAGGATGACCAGCACGACACCAATGATTGCACCCGAAGCCATATGCACCCTGCCCTTGTCCTTTCGCCCAGCCGGACGTGCAGCTAACCTAGAATGAACAATGGCAATGACTTCGATAAAATGGCGACGACAGCCTTCCATGAATGAACGAGCAGGATCGAGACTACATGTCGCCTAGAAGGTATCGGCCTTCAAGCGCCAACAGTGCCATTCGGCCATCCAGCCGAACCCGTGAATGATAGCCATCCAGACAACGCGAAAGATGCAACGAAAAGGTGCCCCGCCCAACCGAAACCAATTCGCCCCACACGATTGCCCAAAAATTCAGCAGCGGGAAATATACGCATTTAAATATCCGTCCGGAGACGATGGATTGCAGAATCGACGATTTCAGAATCTCACCAATACATACTGTTGAAAAATGAGCTTACCCATTGAAACCAGTCGCCGTTGCAATGAAAACACCGCACACCAAAGAACATGGCGAGCAGCAAAGCCACTCGCCATGTCTCCCGCCGCGTCGAGAACTACTGCCACCCGCCCGTGGCAGCTCAGGCGTCCCCGATGGCTAGTTCGAACAATTTGAGAACCTCCTCGTGTGAGGCTCCATCATTGAATACCGGCAGCCTCTTGATTGCAGCGCGACGACCATCCCCCAATACCTTCATCAGAATCTTGAATGAACCCGATGCCGGCAAACCGGTCTCCTGAGCCGCGTCGTAAACGGCTTGATAGGCGCACCTGCGAAAACCACCATTCTCCCGTGGACGCTTCCAAGCTCCTTGCAGCCAGCAGTCTTTCTCGGCGATCATCCCGCATGCGCGTGTCAACACGATCCTAGCCGTTGATTGAGCCATCTCATTACTCCACCAATTTGCACGACGATTGAAACGGGCAGCCCAATGCGATTGCGCAAAAACCATTGAACCACACCAAGTCCAGAGGCCTCACAAGACTGTCATTAGCGGATATGAAAATCGTCGTAAAGAGAAATATGCGACCGCAAACACACAACGCATTAGCCGAAATCTGACATGTGAAATATAATATAGAAGCCCTCCGGCGTCCCAAATGAAAAACTAACTCACACAAACGAACGTAGTTTCCGGACACCACGACTTGCCGATCTGAATGTAATCGGGCACCGTGCGGTCGAGTTTTGAACAATAAGGTTGAATTCAGAATGCAGACACACGCGGAGCGAGCGGCGAAACTTTCCATTGGAGGCGTCGAGGTGACGCCACTGTGGGATGGAACCCTGAACGCCAAGCTGGAATCGATCCTCGATTTCGCCCCTTCGGAGGCGAAGCGGTTGATCGACGTTGCAACCACCGCGACCGGTGTCGATCCGCTCGTCCTTCCCGTTCGCGCATTTCTGGTTCGCACCGCGGCCCATCTCGTCCTGATCGACACCGGCTCTGGCTCGACCAAGGGGCCGACGATGGGTCACCTCCAATCGAGCCTGGCCGCCATCGGAGTCGCGGCCGAAGCCATTGATGCCGTCCTGCTGACCCATCTGCACATGGATCACATCGGCGGCCTCACCGACGGGCGCGGCCGCCCCGCGTTCCCGAACGCGGAGCTTGTTTTGCATCGCCGGGAAGCCGAGTACTTCCTCGATACGCCCGCCAGCCAACTGGACGATCGTTCGGCCCGGCACATCGCCGTCCAGCGGGCCTTCGTCGGCGCCTATGCCCCCCGGATCCGCCGCGTCACCGATGGCGAATGCCTGCCGGGTATCTCCGCCCACTTGGCGCCCGGGCACACTCCCGGTCATTCGATATGGCGGATTGGGCCACCAGAGGCCGGTGTCGTGGTGCTTGGCGACGTGGTGCACTTGGCCGCGATCCAGTTACCGCGCCCACTGGTGCCGATGATCTACGACGTGGATCCGGAGCAGGCTGGCCGAACACGGCTGGCCCTGCTGAACGAAGCTGCCCGCTCCGGGGCATTAGTCGCAGGCGCCCACCTCCCTGCCCCCGGCCTCGGCTATATCGTCCGCCAAGGCGACGAATTCGCGTTCCAGCCCTACCGGGAACCCGATTGACCGAACTTCACCCAGCCCCGTCGTCGCATCCCTCCGGCGGCAAAGCCGCCAGCGCCTGCGCTGCAATTCCGATCGCCATGACCGACGGCTGCTTCGACTTGATCTGCGCCAATCCGATCGGACACGACAACCGGTCCAGCGCCACCGTGTCGATCCCGTCTGCTACCAGCCGCCGGACCAAACGCTCCCGCTTCAACCGCGAGCCAATCAAACCCAGATAGTGGAAGCGCCCCGATCGAAGAATTTGCCGGCAAACCGCGAGATCCTGATCGTGATCAGCAGTCATGACGGCGTGAAACGCGCCATCTCGGGCAGACCGGGCGGTCTCCTCGAGATCCTCGCTGGTTACGGTCCTTACACCGGCCTTCACCTCAGCGGGAAAGCGCCCGGGCGCGGTATCGATCCAAATCACCTCGAAGGGTAACCCAGCCAGCAGGCTCACGAGGGCCCGCGCGACGAGACCTGTGCCGTAGACGTAGAACGGCGGTCGCGGCGGCTCGAGACGCTCGATCAGGACGTCATCCCCGCTGGCAGACGGAATCCTCGCCAGTCTTGCGTGTGGCCGTCTCGCCAATTGCACCACCCCCGCCTGCCACTCGGCCGGCAGTCCGGCCGTCTCGCTCCCCAATCTGATAGACCTCTCGCCGGATCGCACACAGCGCCCGACGTAGCCGCAGCCAGAACGAGAGCCGGCAACATTTGCCGGCCGAAGGGCCAGTGCCGCGCATTCCGCCCGACCGAATACCTCGATCAGAACCTCGATTGTGCCACCAGTGATTTCACCTAGCACCTCACCCGTGGTAAATCGCTCGCGGGTTCTGAGCCACGCTGGTTCCTCCCCTGGAGCCACAGCGCATCGTCGCGCAATCATCTCCCGCGCGATCTCGATCGAACGGCGCTCGGCTTCCCCCCGGCCGATCTTACCCGCCGCACCGTCGCTCCACACCAGCATCGCCGTACCGGCTGCTCTCGGCGTGGGGCCATCGGTCGCGATGATGACGACGCGCGCGATCGCCCCAACCCGCTCGACACGTTCTTCTATGTCGTCGAGCCAATCCATCTTTGCCGTTCACCCCGCGGTACAACCTACGCTGCCAAGTGGTAGCGGCGAACACGACGCGCCTCAAGCGTTCGCGCCGCCCGGTAGAAGTACCGCCGTGCTCGTTCTGTGAATCTACCGCCCGACTTCAGCAATCAAGCCAGCGAGCGGCCGTTGGGAGAAAACTGCGCCAGGAATTCGAGCAGCACCCGAATGGCCGTCTCGACATCCTCTGCGCTCACTGATTTCTCCGCTTGATGACTGACGCCGCTCTTGCAGCGTACGAACAGCATCCCGATCGGACACAAGTGCGAAAGGGCAAGCCCATCATGGGCGGCCCCGCTGGGTAAACCGATGCAGGGCACACCAATTCGCTCAGCAGCCGCAGTCAGTTGGCGAATGAGACGCTGATCGCAGGCGACGGCCTTTTCGTTGAATGTCTCGGTCGATTTGAATGAAAGCCGCCGGAGGCGGGCGATAGCCCGCAGACGGCGATCGATTTCGCGCACGCCGCCACGACGCACACCATCGACGGGACTGCGCACGTCGACGCCGAAGTCCGCTTGTTCGGGAACCGCGGACACGCTGTCGGGCTTGATCGAGAACGTGCCCACCGTCGCAAGAAGCCCCGCCGTGGATCGGCCGACATTTTCGATCGCTAACAGCATTTCTGCGGCCCCAGTCAGGGCGTCACGCCTCATCTGCATCGGCACCGTGCCGGCATGCCCGGATTTTCCGCGAACTTCGACGCAGAACCGGCTTACCCCGCTCATCATCGTCACCACACCGACGCTGACGCCTTCGCCTTCCAATACCGGGCCTTGCTCGGTGTGAACCTCGATATACCCAAGCAGGTCTGTTCCCCGCCTGGCTGTCTCCGAAATCCGGCTGGGCTCGCAGCCAAACTGGCGCAACGCCGTCCGCAATGAGATACCTTCACTGTCGGTGACGTCGAGCACGCCCGGCGGCAACGATCCTGACAGAGCCCGCGAGCCGATGAACATCGAGGGAAACCGGCTCGCCTCTTCGCCGCCGAACGCGATCACTTCAACCGAATACGGCAGTCTCTTGCCCAGACGGCTCAGCTCCAACATCGCCTCGATAGCGACGACGACACCTAGACAGCCGTCATATCGTTCGGCATTCCGAACCGTATCTATGTGCGACCCGATCAGCAGCGTCTTGGCCGCTCGCGCCTCTCCTTCTTTGCGCCCGATGAGTGTGCCGGCTGCATCGACTTCTACGGCCAGACCTGCCTCGCTCATCCATCCCGAAATCAGTTTGACCGCGACCGAGTGCTCCTGCGTCAGAAAGAAGCGCGAAATCTCTTCCCCGCCGCTGGTAATGGCCGCGAGTTGCTCCAATCGTGACATGACGCGGGCAGCTAACGCGTGCCGGGGATGACGGGGCATGTTATGGGTTGACGTTCCTTCGGCAATCGCAAATTGGAAATCCCATAGCCGCGCAGCCATTTACGGCCCGGCCAATCCTTTCAGGTTCAACTATCCGTCCCAAGAGGAAATGACCAGAGAATTCACCCGAACGTCATTCAGAGTCAAAGAACATGTTCGAATTGCCCGACACATGATTAACGTCGCCACCCTCGACGACGCACTCGGGAACGCATGAGAGGAGCGCGCCTGCTTCATACCGCAGACGAGCATTGCAGCCGCCCTCCCCATTGATGCAGTCTGCTCGCAAGCAACCACTCAACCGAAGGCGCTGTGAGCGCATCATGGAGTTCGCCATGACGGAGATCGTCGTCGAAATCAACGGGCGCAGCATCAGGCGGCAAATCGAGCCCAATCTCCTGCTTGTGGACCTCTTGCGGCAGGACCTGGACCTGACCGGCACCCACGTCGGTTGCGACACCGCCCAGTGTGGCGCGTGCACGGTACACATCGACGGTCATGCTGCGAAAGCCTGCAACGTGTTGGCCGTCCAGGTGGACGGCTCCTACGTCACCACGATCGAAGGCTTGTCCCGGGGCAATGACATGAGCGTCGTACAAGCTGCCTTCAAGGAAGCCCATGGCCTGCAATGTGGCTTCTGCACTCCAGGCATGGTGATGGCCGCCACCGACCTGTTGTCGAAGACCCCGAAGCCGACAGAGGCCGAGATCCGCACTGGCCTGAAAGGCAACATCTGCCGGTGCACAGGCTACCACAACATCGTCAAGGCAGTTCAGATCGCAAGCGGCCAGACCACCGTCTGATCTTCAACGCATCCCCCTGCAAAGCGAAGTCGCGCCCGATATCTCGCCGGAGCAACACTCAATGACATCAACCAATGCCATAGGCGAAGCCGTAAAGCGCCGCGAGGACTTCCGCTTCCTCAAGGGCCTCGGTCGCTATACCGACGACATCAACATTCCCCGGCAAACCTACTGCTACTTCCTCAGATCGAGCGTGGCGCACGCCCAGATCGGCCGCATCGACGTGTCCCAAGCGCTGGTGGCGCCCGGCGTCGTCGCCGTCTTCACACAGGCCGATATCGATGCGTCGGGTCCCGTCGGCGGCCTGCCATGCGGCTGGCAGGTCACGGGCAAGGACGGCGCGGTCATGAAGGAGCCCAAGCATCCGATCCTCGCCGCGGGCAAGGTCCGCCACGTCGGCGATCCCATCGTCGCGGTCATCGCCGAGACGCTCGCCGAAGCACGCAATGCGGCCGAGCTGATCGACGTCGAACTGGCCGAACTCGCAGCCGTCGTCGATATGAAGAAAGCCATCGCCGGCGGCGGCCAGACCGTCCACGCCGAAGCCCCGGACAACCTCTGCTACGACTGGGAACTCGGCGACAAGGCCGCCGTGGACGCAGCGTTCGCGAGTGCTGCTCATGTAACGAAGCTCGATCTCGTCAACAACCGCCTTATCGCGAATGCCATCGAGCCCCGCGTCGCGATCGGCCACTACGAACTCGCAAACGGCGACTACACCCTCTACACGACCAGCCAGAACCCGCACGTGATCCGCCTGCTGATGGGCGCGTTCGTGCTGCAGATCCCAGAGCACAAACTACGCGTCTACGCCCCCGATGTAGGCGGCGGTTTTGGGTCGAAGATATTCCACTACGCCGAGGAAGCATTCGTCACCTGGGCGTCGAAGCAGATCCTTCGTCCCGTGAAGTGGACCGCCGACCGATCCGAATCTTTCATCACGGACGCACACGGACGGGACCACGTCACCCACGTGGAAATGGCCTTCGACAAGAACGCCAACATCATCGCACTCAAGTGCGAGACGCTTGCCAACATGGGCGCCTATCTCTCCACATTCGCACCCAGCGTTCCGACATGGCTGCACGGCACGCTGCTCGCCGGCCAGTATCGAACGCCCGCGATCCACTGCAACGTGAAGGCCGTCTTCACCAACACCGTTCCGGTCGACGCTTACCGCGGCGCCGGCCGCCCCGAAGCGACCTTCATCCTCGAGCGTACGCTCTCCAAGGCCGCGCGCGAACTAGGCCTCGATCAAATCGAGATCCGGCGCCGGAACTTCATCAAGAACGACCAGTTCCCGTACCAAACACCAGTCGCTGTCGTTTACGATACTGGCGACTACGCCGCGAGCATGGACAAGGCGATAGAACTGGCCGACGTATCGGGCTTCCCCGCGCGAAAGGCCGCATCGAAAGCCAAAGGCAAGCTGCGCGGCCTCGGTGTCGCAAGCTACATCGAAGCCTGCGGCATCGCTCCGTCGAGCCTCGTCGGCTCGCTCGGCGCCCGCGCAGGCCTCTTCGAAGCCGCGACCGTTCGCGTCAATCCGACCGGCAGCGTCACCGTCCTCACCGGCTCGCACAGCCACGGCCAAGGCCATGAGACGACCTTTGCTCAGGTCGTCGCCGAGAAGCTCGGCATACCCATGGAGTCGGTCGAAATCGTCCACGGCGACACGAACCGCGTCCCCTTCGGCCTCGGCACGTATGGCTCGCGCTCCCTCGCGGTCGGCGGAACAGCCATCGTCAACGCGCTCGACAAGGTGATCGAGAAGGGCCGCAAGATCGCAGCATTTCTACTGGAAGCCGCCGAAGCCGACATCGAGTTCAAGGACGGTTCATTCCAGGTGAAGGGGACCGACAAGAAGAAGGCGTTCGGCGAGATCTCCCTTGCCGCCTATGTACCCCACAAGTATCCGCTCGAAACCTTGGAGCCGGGGCTTGAAGAAACCGCCTTCTACGATCCCAAGAACTTCACGTTCCCCGCAGGCACCTACATCTGCGAGGTCGAGATCGACCCCCGAACCGGCGAGGTGGTCATCGCCTCGTTCGTGGCCGCCGATGACTTCGGCAACATCGTCAACCCGATGATCGTCGAAGGCCAGGTACACGGCGGCCTCGCACAGGGCATCGGCCAGGCGCTGCTCGAACACGCAGTCTACGACGACAACGGACAACTCAAGTCAGGCTCGTACATGGACTACACCATGCCGCGCGCCGACGACTTGCCTTCGTTCACTGTCGCGACGACAGTAACGGCCTGCACGCACAATCCGCTCGGCGTGAAGGGCTGCGGCGAGGCTGGCGCGATCGGCTCTCCGCCCGCCGTCATCAACGCCATCTGCGACGCCCTTTCCGAATACGGCGTCGATCACATCGACATGCCCGCAACGCCTGCCCGCATCTGGGCCGCAATTCGGGCAGCAAAGTAGGCAGCAAGCAGCAGGAACTCAGGCAGCAGGAATAGCCCCCTTGGAGCGCCCCTCACGTACTGACGTCCGCACCTACCGTGACTTGAAAGTCTGGCAGGAAGCGATGCAATTGGTGGAGGATACATATCGGCTCAACGTGCATTTGCCAAAAGATGAGGCATACGGTTTGACCAACCAGCTCAGGAGAGCATCAGTCTCGATCCCAGCAAATATAGCCGAAGGCTATGGTCGTGGCGTCACTGGTTCGTACGTCCAATTCTTACGAATCGCTCGCGGCTCACTACGAGAACTCGAAACGCATCTCCTCCTCGTTTCTCGCTTGGGCCTTCGAGAAACGTCGTTGGTAGAGCCTCTATTAAAGCGGTGCGACGAACTAGGCAGAATGCTGCATGGCCTCATGACCGCAATTCAGAAATCCGCGTGACACTACTGTTCCCTGAGTTCCTGCTGCCTGAGTTCCCATCGCCTGGAGTTTCCCATGTACACTTTCGAATTCGCCCGCGCTGGCTCCATCGACGATGCAGCCAACATCCACGAGCTGAACCCGGACGCACGCTACATCGCCGGCGGCCAGACTCTGATCCCCACCCTCAAGCAGCGGCTGACAAAACCGCCGATGCTGATCGACATCCGCAACGTCGCAGACCTCAAGGGCATTCATCGTGGCGGAACCTCCGTCGGCATCGGCGCACTGGCCACGCATCGCGAGATCGCGGCCAGCGAAGACCTGCGCGCGGCCTGTCCAGCCTTGTGCCACCTCGCCAGCGAAATAGCTGATCCCGCCATCCGTAGCCGAGGCACCATCGGTGGCTCGCTCGCCAACAACGATCCCTCCGCCGATTGGCCAGCAGCGATCCTGGCGCTCGGCGCGACCATCGTGACGAACAAGCGCAAGATCATCGCCGACGACTACTTCAAGGGCCTGTTCACGACGGCGCTCACTTCGGGAGAATTGATCACCGGCATCGGCTTCCAACTACCCGAGAAGGCGGGCTATGCCAAATTCGCCCAGCCCGCCTCGCGCTTCGCCCTCGTCGGCGTTTTCGTCGCCAAGTTCGCAAACACGGTTCGCGTAGCCGTCACCGGTGCCAGCGAAAGCGGTGTGTTCCGTGCGAGCGAGATCGAAAAAGCGCTCAACGCAGATTTCTCCGTCGTAGCGCTGGCTGGCCAGAAAGTCCCCGCATCTGGCCTCCTGTCCGACCTCCACGGCCCAGCCGACTACCGTGCGGCACTGATTCCGGTGATGGCCGAACGCGCTGTTACTGCGGCACTGTCTTGATCTAGCTGTCAGCCGCATCCTTGTTGAATGCAATCCTGCGCAGTGTAACCTGCTCGAGCGAATAGGGCTTACCCAACGATCTCACCTTCGCGTTGAGCCGCAGAATCACCAGCCCGAGGAGACGCCCACATGGTCCGTAGCCCAGCACAGCTTTGCGCCGCCGCGATTGCAGCATTCGCCTTCGCCGTCCTCCCTGCTTCCGCTCAGAAGAGCAGCCTCGGCGGCCCGCTGGTCCTTTCCGACGAAGGCGCATTCTTCGTCGGGGGCAAAGCGATCAAATCGAACTTCCCGGGAGCCTCGGCCGTCACGGGCACGCCCCCGCCCGGCAGCATCACCGTCAACCAGATGTACGTCCACTATCGCATCCCGGCCAAACGCCGTGGCGTGCCGATCATCATGGTACACGGTTCCAATCACAGCGGCATGACCTATGAGACGACGCCGGATGGACGCGAAGGCTGGGCGACGTGGTTCGTCCGGCAGGGCCATCCCGTCTACGTCGTCGATCAGGCCGGCCGCGGTCGCTCGAGCTTCGATCCCACACCGATCAACGCAGCACGCGATGGCGGCGCCGATCCGAAGAAGATGCCGAGCCTGTTCCTCGGCACGGTCGAACGCTCCTGGGCGAACTTCCGCTTCGGGCCGGAGTACCCAAAGCCCTATCCCAACGTGCAGTTCCCGCTGGAGGCACTGGACAAGTATCTGGCCCAGCTCGTTCCAAACACCGAAACGACCCTCGAAGGGGCCGGCGTCAACACCGTCGAGGGCCTCGCGACGCTGCTCGACAAGGTCGGACCTGCCGTCGTGATGGTGCACTCCCAATCCGGCGTCTACGGCGTCGACGTGGTCAAGAAGCGCGCCAAGCTCGTTCGCGGTCTGATCAGCGTCGAAGGTGGATGCGAGACCCTGTCACCGGCTGACGCCAAGCAGCATTTCTCGCAAGTGCCCTTCGTCTCCGTCTTCGGCGACAACAGCGTTGGCGCCTGGGGCGTCAATGGCGATGGACGTCGCAACCGCTGCATCGAGGCGGTGAAGTCTGTCAAGGAAGCCGGCGGCCGCGCCACCTTCCTGCTGTTGCCGGAAGCCGGCGTGAAGGGCAACAGCCACATGATGATGATGGACAAGAACAACCTTCAGGTTGCCGGCCTGATCCGCAAATGGATCGGAGAAAACGCACGCCGGTAGTCCCAGGCCGATAGTCCCAGAGAGTCACCGCTGCATCGTTCGCCAAGCGAGGGCGACCCCCGCCCAGATCACGCCTGCGACCATCGCCGCCACGACGTGGAACAGGCTGATCCCCCCGATCGCCGGCGCGGGCCCGAGATCCGGCAGCCGATGAAGAACTAGCAGCACGATCGAGGTCGCGAACGTAACGCTTGCTCCGCGCAGGGCATTGCTGACCACGCATCCCGCCATCTCCGAAGCATCGGCCATCATGCTCCCCTCGCGACCGAAGGCCGTCCGCACGCCCCGCAACAGCCGTCTCGACCACCGTCGCGCCGCCGCAAGACCGAAGCGAACCCCGGTCGGCAAGCGCAGTGCACCTTCGACGCCAGTGGGAGCAGCCGCATGAAGCCGCCACGTGTCCGGCACCATCCGCAATGGCTCGTAGGGTGAACGCGTCCCATTCGCATAGGCCACGGCCCGCGGATCGATCGGTACGCCGGCCGCGATATCCTTGTCGATCCAAGACCTGACATAGGTCCGCCCCCAATCGGACAGGCGGCGCGGAAGCACCATGCCGTGCTCGCGGAAGGCTTGATGGGCATAGCTCTCCGCCTCCATCTCCTTCACGTGGGCCGGCAAGTAGATGCCAGGCGGTGCATCCTGCAGGAAGATGTGACCGCACTCGTGCGCCACCGTATAGAGTTGGAGAATGTTCTGCCCTGCCGGCGAGACGATGCGGCCGGTCCCGATATAGGCGAGGCCCCCGAAGCCTTCCTTGTTGATCTCGTGCCCCGTAACGCCCGCTTCGGCCTTCATGGCTTCGGCGATTGCCAACCGCTTCATGCGATTGTCGTCGATCCGCTGCCGGATCTCGTCGCCCTTCAGCTTCCCGTGAGCGGGAGCCGACGGCGCGTCCGGCTGATCTTTCTGAGATGCCCCCATCTTCATACCCGCATGGACGCATCCGACTGTGGCAACATGATGGCGCAACCGCCCGTTAGGGTTTGCCCAAGCCACTCGCTGCCCGGTAGTGGTGATTGCATCCGTCTCGGCGTAGGTTATCCCACCGAGCCTTCAACGCGTGAGCCTCCCCACCTGATGACCTCCCTTCCCACGTCCGTCTCCGAAACATCGTCTTTGCTCGCACACGGCGGCTACATCGCCGGCGAAGCGCTTTCGACATCCGTTTTCCTGGCGCTGAAACTGAAGCGCCCGCTGCTGCTCGAAGGCGAGCCCGGCACCGGAAAAACCGAGCTGGCAAAGGTGCTGGCAAAGGAACTCGATCGCCCACTCGTACGCCTCCAGTGCTACGAAGGCCTGGACCTCGCTTCAGCGGCCTATGAGTGGAACTACTCGCGCCAGCTCATCCACATCCGCGCCGCAGAAGCAGCCGGCGAGGGGGCCTCGACGTCCGCCCTCGAGCGCGACATCTACACCGGCGAATACCTGTTGAAGCGCCCCTTGCTTCAGGCGCTCGAACTGTCAGCGGAAGGCCGCGCGCCCGTACTGCTGATCGACGAACTCGATCGCGCGGACGAGCCGTTCGAAGCCTTCCTGCTCGAAATCCTAGGTGACTATCAGCTCACCATCCCCGAACTCGGCGTGATCTCGGCCAAGGAACCGCCGATCACCATCCTCACCTCGAACCGCACGCGTGAAGTGCACGACGCCGTCCGCCGCCGCTGCTTCTACCACTGGATCGACTTCCCGAACGCGGGCCGCGAGCGCGAGATCCTGTCGCTCAAAGTGCCCGAAGCCGCCCATGAGCTGACCAAGCAGGTCGTTGCCTTCGTGCAGTCGCTGCGCCGCATGGACCTCTATAAGACGCCCGGCATCGCCGAGAGCATCAACTGGGCGCAGGCTCTGGCCTCGCTCGATTGCGTCGCCCTCGACAGCCAGAAAGTCGACAGCACCCTAGGCACCCTCCTCAAGTACCAGGACGACATCGCCCGCATCCAAGGCAGCGAAGCCGCGAAGTTGATCGAGGAGATCAAGGGGAAGTCGCGAGAAACAGCGGTTGGAGGATGAGACGATGTCCGAAAACCACCACGCCCGTCACCCCGGCGAAGGCCGGGGCCCAGATCACCAATCCGCCTGGAATGCACGAACGTTTGGAGCGACGCTGCAAACCGTACCCATCACAAGTCTCTCAATTGCTAGGAGAACTGGGTCCCGGCCTTCGCCGGGATGACGAACGGTTTATCCTTACGACCTCACCCAATCCTCGACGGAGTATGAGTTGGAATTGAAGTACCGCTACACGCGTGTGCAGTTCGCTC
>CANJPN010000091.1 GCA_947475855.1 Bradyrhizobiaceae bacterium | reverse complement strand
GCCTTGCATTGAAATCTGCAGGGTCGCCTGAGGGGCTACGTCCATTCCAGCGAACATAGACGGACGGAAGTTCGCATAATTTCAGTATGCGTCCCTGGACGAACGTTCCGACCGCATGGTCGGAGCGTGAAGATCCGGGGCCTTTACCCTTTCAAAACTGGAAAGATCCCGGATAGCCTCGCTGCACTCGGCTTCCGGGACCGCAGAAATTTTTATGCTAGCGCCCCTGGCGGCTGCACCGGCTTCGTATCTTCAGCGGCGATGGCTGCTCAGAGCAGCTTGCCCATGGCGACGGCTGTGTCGGCCATGCGGTTGGAGAAGCCCCATTCGTTATCGTACCAGGAGAGGACGCGCACCAGCTTGCCTTCCATCACCTTGGTCTGATCCATGTGGAAGACGGACGAGCGGCTGTCGTGGTTGAAGTCGCAGGAAACGTTGGCTTCGTTGGTGAAGCCGAGGATGCCCTTCAGTTGCTGACCCGCGGCGACCTTGATCGCGGCGTTGATCTCTTCCTTGGTCGTCTCGCGCTTTGAAACGAATTTGAGGTCGACGACCGAGACGTTCGGCGTCGGCACACGGATGGCCGCGCCATCGAGCTTACCGTTCAACTCGGGAAGCACGAGGCCGACCGCCTTGGCCGCACCTGTCGAGGTCGGGATCATGTTCAGTGCTGCTGCGCGGGCGCGATACAAGTCCTTGTGCATCGTGTCGAGCGTCGGCTGGTCGCCCGTGTAGGAGTGGATCGTCGTCATGAAGCCCTTCTCGATACCCACGGCGTCATGGAGAACCTTGGCGACCGGAGCAAGGCAGTTCGTCGTGCACGAAGCGTTCGAGACGACGATATGATTCTTGGTGAGCTTGTCGTGGTTGACGCCGTAAACGACGGTCAGGTCCACATCGTCGGCCGGAGCCGAGACCAGCACGCGCTTGGCGCCGGCGGCCAGATGGCCCGAGGCCTTTTCCTTCGTCGTGAAAATGCCGGTGCATTCCAGCGCGATTTCCACGCCCATCGCTTTATGCGGCAGGTCGGCGGGATTCCTGATCGCGGTTACCTTGATCGGGCCGGTGCCGACATCGATCGTGTCGCCGCTGACTTTTATTTCGCCGGGGAAGCGACCGTGGACGCTGTCATAGCGTAGCAGGTGGGCGTTGGTTTCGACGGGGCCGAGGTCATTGATCGCGACGACCTGGATATCCTTGCGGCCGGATTCTACTATGGCGCGCAGTACGTTACGTCCGATGCGGCCAAAGCCGTTGATCGCCACTTTCACAGCCATATCTGGTCTCCTGAGAAACGGGTTGTCGCGTTCGTGCGGCGGGTTTACATCGCAACTAGTCGAAGCGAACGATGTATCACGACCGCAGGTTCTTTGCCCGCTTGCAGCAGGCGCGGAATTCGGCGCCATAGATGTTGCGCTCGGGCCTCGCTGTCAATTGTGGGATGCACTGTAGCGTGAACAACACACGTGTGATTTCGACCCTGTCGGGGGGCGATCGCAGTGTGCACGCGATGGTGAGTTGACGTGTCAATCCGACTGTCATTAACGTTTCGCCAGATTCGTTCGATTGTTGGACAGGGGTTCTCATTTCCAATCGGCGGCGAGGCGGCGGGTCGATGGCGCAGATGAAAGTTCAACGGCAGAAGGTGGTGGGCGCGCGCGCAAAATCGCCGTCAGGTTCAACTGCGCGCGTAGAACCGCAAACGCTCGACGGTTGGCGTCAGGAATGCGAGCGGCTGCGGGCCGAGTTGCTTGCTGCGCGAGAAGAAGTCGCGTCTTTGCGGACACGCCAGGAGCAGGTGCTGAACCGTATCGACTGGGTGCTGGATGCTCTCGACAGTTTGCCGGATAGCGACTCTTGAGGCTGGTTGGCGCGTTCAACGATCTGTCTGGGCTGCATATTCCTGTTGATAGCTGCGGTGGGGGCAGCGATGGCTGAGGCAGCGATATCTCTCAATGGCCGCATGTACAGACTTAGCTGCGGTGAGGGCGAGGATGTCCGGCTTCGGGAATTGTCGGAGATCGTTCGGGCAAAACTAGAGGGGGTGGTGTCCGAGTACGGCCAGGTGGGCGACGACCGGCTGCTTCTGTTGTCGGCGCTGTTGATTGCCGACGACATGCTGGAGGCACGATCGCGGGTAGAGGCGTTGGAGACGCTTCTCGCGACAGTGCAGAAGCGGAACAGTGCCGAGGACTGAACTCATATTATCCGGCAGGTTCTGGAATTACCGGGAAACGTCGATATCTGCCGGGTGAATGCATGGATTGTCGCCATGGTGGGCTGATCATTGTGAAGTTGGCAGGTCGCTCTGTTTTAGCAGAATACTGGAATGGAAGAGACCTTCGAAAAATTGAACTTGGGCGCGCGATCGATTAGATCCGTCGCAGTCACCCATCAGAGGTCTGTAGATGTCCGAGCCGGTACGTTCAAGCGAACCCGCTTCCCATGTGCGGCCCGGGTGTATCGCGGTGGCAGCCGCAATGGTGCTTGCGGGTTCGCCGGTAGCTTTTGCGCAAGCTCCGGTTCGGCCGCAAAGCCAGCCGCCTGCCGGTGCCAGCCAGTCAGCGCTTCGGTTTGCCAGTCTGAAGTCCGACCGTGTCAACGTGCGGCGTGGTCCGGGGCCCGAGCATGCCATCGAATGGGTGTATCGCCGGGCGGGCTTACCTGTCGAGGTGATCGCAACATCCGACATATGGCTCCGCGTTCGCGACTCGGAAGGTAGCACGGGCTGGGTGCTGGCCTCGCTTCTGTCGGGCCGGCGAACGGCTTTGATCGAGCCGTGGGAGGTCAAGGGCGGTGCCGCACGCACTCAGGTTCCATTGATGAGTACCGATAGCGAAAGCGCAGCGGCGTTGGCCCACGTCGAGGCCGGAGTGCTGGCCAACGTGAAGTCGTGCGACGGCCGGTGGTGTCTAGTGACCGTCGCCGGCTACAGCGGGTATATCCAGCAGCATCGGGTTTGGGGCGTCTACAAGGGTGAAGTGGTTCGATAATGTTGCGAACTCTCAGAGGTTAAGTGCCCGAGCTGCCTTGTTGCGATCGGGATTTTCACTATAGTTCTCCCCGCTCATGCCTGCATGGTAGGGCTTCGAATGTGGGGCATCGATCAGCAGCGGCACGACCAACGATATGGCCGGTGCAATTGGGGCGTCGGCGATTGGTAAAGGCGGATTACTTGGAAGCCAAACTGGCGATGGCTGGGGAGCTGGTCCGTTGGCGCGCTTGGGCCGTGGATTTGCCGCGTCCATGGAAGCGCGCCATCCTCGGGGCCAGCGATTTCGTCCTGCTGACTTTCGCTGTCTGGCTGGCGATGTCGCTGCGTTACAGCACCTTTTTCGTCCCGCCCAACAGGTGGGGTCTGCTGCTCATGCTGGCAGCGCCGGCGGTGGGCGTCGCGACGTTCGCCTGGTTCGGCCTTTATCAGCTCGTCACCCGCTACATTACGATCCGCGGGTCCGGCAAGCTCGTCAAATGCATCGTCATTTCGGTCCTGGTCTGGGCCATGCTGGCCCTCTTGTTCGACGCCAAGTGGCTACCGCGCTCTGTCATCCTGGCGCTGTATCCTTTGCTTGGTGGGGGCATCATCTTCATCAGTCGCCAGATCTATGCGCGCGTCTTGCGTTCGTTCGGTGTGCCCCTTCTGGGGCCCGGGCGCGAGCCTCGGCCTGTCGTGATCTACGGCGCCGGCCGCACGGGTGTTCAGCTCCTGGATGGTTTGCACGGTAGAGGCGACGCACGCGTTGTTGGATTTCTCGATGATAGCGCCTCGCTCTCGGGTCAATATGCTGCAGGCGTGAAAATCTACAAACCCGAGAAACTCGAGCGGCTGATCGAGCGCGAAGGCGTGCGCGAGGTCATTCTGGCCGTGCCTGAAGCCCGGCGGCGCGAGCGCCGTGAGATTCTAAAGCGGCTACAGCGCTTTCCCGTCCGGGTGAAGACGTTGCCGGATATGGAGGACATCGCCACAGGGCGGGCCGAGGTGAGCGATCTCCGGCCGATAGACGTCGAGGATTTGCTGGGGCGGGATCCCGTTCCTGCCGATCCCTCGCTCCTGGCGCTTGCGATCAGCGGCAAGTCCGTGCTCGTCACAGGCGCCGGCGGTTCGATCGGTTCCGAACTCGTTCGCCAGATTCTGCGCCAACAGCCGACGCGCCTGGTGCTGCTCGATGTGTCAGAGGTGGCGCTTTACGAAATCGAGATCGAGATTGCCGACATGGTCGCGTCTCTGCCCGATCGTGTCGTCCGGCCGGAAATCGTACCGGTGTTGGGGTCGGTGGCCGATCGGTCGTTGGTGCGTGGCACCATCGAGCGTCATTCGGTCGCGACGATTTTCCATGCAGCGGCCTACAAGCATGTGCCCATCGTCGAGGCGAATCCTGTTGCGGGACTAGCGAACAATACCTTCGGCACGGCGGTCGTCGCGGAGGCAGCGCGTGATCTCGGCGTAGAGCGGTTCGTTCTCATTTCCACCGACAAGGCCGTGCGGCCGACCAACATTATGGGCGCATCGAAGCGGCTGGCGGAGCTGGTGCTCCAGGCGCAGGCCTCCGACATGTCGTGCCGGACCATTTTTACGATGGTGCGCTTCGGAAATGTGCTCGACAGTTCGGGCTCGGTCGTCCGGCGGTTTCGCAAGCAGATCCAGGCAGGAGGTCCCGTCACGGTCACGCACAAGGATGTCGTTCGCTATTTCATGTCCATCCCCGAGGCTGCGAGCCTCGTGCTTCAGGCCGGAGGGATGGCGACCGGTGGC
This sequence comes from Bradyrhizobiaceae bacterium, assembly GCA_947475855.1. GTDB lineage: Bacteria > Pseudomonadota > Alphaproteobacteria > Rhizobiales > Hyphomicrobiaceae > CAMDPA01. Next base: position 10,468 of record CANJPN010000091.1, on the reverse strand, counting down.
GAGGTGTTCGTGCTCGATATGGGCGAGCCTGTGAAGATCGACGATCTCGCCCGATCGATGATCCGGCTGATGGGGCTGGAGGTGCGCGACGACGTAACGCCAGACGGAGATATTCTCGTTTCGTATGTGGGTCTCAGGCCCGGCGAGAAGCTCTACGAAGAACTGCTGATCGGGGAGAATACCACGCCGACGGCGCATCCGCTGATCCGGAAGTCGAACGAGCCGTTCCTCTCGGCCGAGCGGCTGGAGCGTGAATTCTCGGTTCTACGCTCGGCCATGGATTCTGGCGGGATTGCCGGGATCGAGGCGGTGCTACAGCGCACCGTCGAGGGGTATCAGCCGCGCGTCGGCGGGTTGCCCGAGGTGGCCGGGCAATTGCTGGTGGCCGATCCGCCATCACGGACCCTGCACTGACATGTCGGATGCGGGACGCTCTGGAATTGTTGCACGCCGCCGAGTCGCAATCGTGGCCGGCGATGCCGGTTGCCTGCTGCGTTATCGGGGCCCGCTGCTGAAAGCGATTGCCGAGCGTGGCCATCAGATTCTGGCCCTGTCTGCTCGTGCCGAGCCAACCGACGTCGAGGCATTGAAGTTGCTCGGCGCATCGCACGCCGAGTTTCCGATGAAGCGTGGCGGCTTGCGGGCTATCGCCGATCGAAGCGCCATCGCGAGGTTGCGGGTTTCGCTTACTGGGTGGGGGCCGAATGTCGTGCTCGGCATCGGGCTGAAGCCTATGGTGATGGCCGCGATCGCTGCGCGCCGCCTCGAAACTACGCGCACGGTTCTCATCGCCCCGTCGATTTCCGGTCTTGGCGCCGCTAGCCGTGAGCGGCTGTCGTTTGGAGAACGATGGCTTCTTCGGCGCGCGCTTGTGAATGCGGATGCGCTGGTGGTCTACAATCCTGAGGATCAGGAGGCGCTTCGCACACTCGGGGCCGTTCCGCCCGAATTGGCGGTGGTGGTTCAACCGGGGGCGGGCGTGGATCTCGTGCGCTTCGCCCCAAAACCGATGCCGGACCTGGCTGAGGGGCTCGTGTTCACGATGATCGCGACGCGTGATCCGGCGAAGGGCCTCTTTGAATTCATTGAAGCAGCGCGGCGGACCAAGCTGCGGGTTCCCAAGGCGCGGTTCGTGCTGGCGACGAGTGGTTTGGGGGATGCCGGAGGCCAGGCGGGGTTCGACCTGACGAAGGTTCCAGCGGAGATCGAGCTCGCATCGGCCGGTGACACGCCCGCATTGCTTGTAGCCACCCACGTGTTCGTCCTGCCTTCGCATAGCGAGGGCTTCGCGCAGGGAGTAGCCGAGGCATTGGCGTGTGGCCGTCCCGCGATCACCAGTGACATTGCGGGCTGCCGCGGGATCGTCGATGAGCGGGTGAGTGGTGTGCTCGTGCCACCGAAGGATGCGGTCGCGCTGGGCAGTGCCATCGACAGTTTCCTGCGGCGACCCGATGACATCAATTGGATGGGTCAGGCAGCGCGACGCAAAGCAGAGCGGCGGTTCGACGTGCGCGCTGTTAACGCTGAGCTGTTGGATATGATGGATCTTGCCGGCGGGGCCTAGTAGCGCGGACGGGGCGGGCGCCTTGTCCGCCCTGGAGTGGAGAGTCATGGTCGGCGATTTCGATCCGGTTCTGGCAGCAGCGATCGTTCTGGTGACTTCGGCCGCGACCGCGTTATTGATCCGCGTGCTGCATCCGGTGCTGGTCCGCTACGCGCTGGCGCGTCCCAATGCCCGTTCGAGTCATACGACGCCTACGCCACAGGGAGGTGGGATTGCCGTCGTTGCGATGATTGTCGTCATCGTCGGCCTGTGCTGGCTTGTCGACGTGCCCGGTTTTCGTGAGCCATGGTCGTTCCATCTGATTGTCGCGCTCATTGCCCTCGCTGTGACCGGTGCGCTCGACGATATCCGCCCGTTGCCTGTGCTGCCGCGGCTCGGTCTGCAGATTGCGGTTGCGGTACTGCTCGTGCAGACGCTACCCGTCACGTCGCGGATCCTACCTTTCATCCCTGAGCCGGTGCAGGCCGTAGGCCTTGTGCTCGGCCTCGTCTGGTTCACCAATCTCACCAACTTCATGGACGGCATCGACTGGATGACGGTCGTCGAGGTGGTGCCGCTTGCGACTTGCCTTGCGCTGCTTGGCGCGTTCGGCATCGTGCCCGAGCTGGCGATGTTGATGCCGATCCTGCTGGCGTTGCTTGGCGGGATCATCGGTTTCGCGCCTTACAACCGGCATGTGGCGAAGCTTTTCCTCGGTGATGTCGGAAGTTTGCCTATCGGTGCGTTGATGGGTTGGTTATTGATCGTGCTGGCGATGGCAGGCTTTCGCATCGCGGCCTTGATCCTGGGTCTCTACTACCTCGCCGATGCGACGATCACGCTCGTGCGCCGTTTCGTCAATGGTGAGCGGGTCAGCGAGGCGCATCGGAGCCACTTCTACCAGCGCGCCGTTGCCGGCGGGTTCACAGTGCCGGAAGTGACGCGCGACGTGTTCGCGCTCAACGTGGTGCTATGCATCTTGGCGTGGCTATCGGCTGGTGCGCACCGGCCCGCGCATCACGTGCTATGTTTGGGCGCCGCTATTGCCGCGACATTCTTCGTACTTCGCCGTTTCGAGGTGGGACGTCCCGCCAGTCAGAGCTGATGGGGATGGCGGCATGAAGGGGCGAGTGCTGGTCACCGGGGCGAGTGGCTTCATCGGCCAGAATCTCGTTCGCAGATTGGCGGCCGCGGGCTGGCAGGTTCGCGCGGCCTCGCGCAAGCCCATGGTGACGTCAACGTCCGCGGAAACGGTTGGGCTGCCGGAGCTCGCAGACGATGCGGATTGGCGACCACTGGTCGCCGGTGTCTCTCATGTCGTGCATCTCGCCGGCATCGCGCATGCAACTCGCACCATTCCGGACTCGACATATCATGCGGTCAATGCGCGGGCCGTCGGCAGTCTTGCTGCAGCGGCGGTTGCTGCTGGGGTTACGCGCGTGGTGATGATGTCGTCAATCCGCGCGCAGTGCGGAGCGTCGTCTGTCGGAGTTGTTGACGAGGGACGCGCGGCAGAACCCATCGATGCCTACGGACGTTCGAAGCTCGAGGGCGAACGGCTTCTCGGTGAAGGGCTCGCGTCGTCGCTTACGAGTTGGTGCGTGCTGCGGCCGGTGCTCGTCTATGGACCGGGCGTGAAGGGGAACATGGCTGCGCTGGCGCGGATGGCGCGAACGCCTTGGCCGCTGCCGATCGGAGGATTGACCGCGCAGCGGTCGCTGCTGGGTCTCGCCAATCTCGCCGGCGCCGTGGACCATGCGTTGCTCGCCCCGAATGCTGCCGATGCGACCTTTCTGCTCGCGGACCCGGGGCCGATGACGGTGCCGGAAATCGTCGGTGCGATGCGCCAAGGCCTTGGGCGTCACCGCGGTATCTTCGGCTTGCCGATGACGCCCTTGCGGCTCGCGGCCAACGCAGTGGGCCGGCAATCGGTCTGGGAACGTATTGCGGGTGATCTCGTCGTATCGACAGCGCGCTTGGAAGCAAGCGGCTGGCGGCCGCTGGAGACTGCCGGCGAAGGGATTGCGCGCTGGATGCGGGAGGTCAGGGGCTGAACGGCTCAGGGCGCGCCTCCGACCGCCGCCGGCTGCCCCCGACTACAATCGTAGGGCTGGTTCAGTTGGGCTTCAGCCCGGCCGCCTTGACGATCTTGACGACGCGTTCGCTTTCGCCTTCCAGCACTTTGGCCAATTCCTGCGGGCCAGCGCCGACGGGCTCGATGCCGGCCGCGGCGAACTTCTGGACGACGTCGGGATCTTTGACGACGATCGCTATTTCAGCGGCGACACGGTTGACGATCTCAGCGGGCGTGCCGGTGCGAGCATAAAGGCTCTGCGTCACGGCGAGATCGAAGCCGGGAATGGTCTCGGCAATGGCTGGCACGTCAGGCGCCTGGTCGGAACGCTTCAAGCTGTTGACCGCGATGAACCGGGCCTGGTTGGCTTTGACGGCCGGCGATAATCCTGCGTAGGCCGCGAATACAAGGTCGATATGACCGCCGCGCAGCGCAGTGACCGATTCGCCAGACCCCTTGTAAGGGATGTGGTTGAGCTTCAGTCCGAGGTCGGTCTGCAGCGCCTCCATCGATAGGTGGTGGAAGCTGCCGACGCCGCTCGACCCGTACGTCACCTTGCCGGGATTGGCCTTCACATAGTCGGCGAGTTCCTTCAACGTCGCGGCGGGCAGTTTGGTGCTGGCTCCCAGGAAGATCGGCGCCCGGCCGACGAGAGTTACTGGCATCAGATCCTTCGCGTTGAAGGGAAGCTCCGCGTTGAGATGATGACTGATCGTGATGATCGCGCTGTCGCTCATCAAGAAGGTATAGCCATCGGGCTTCGACGCCGTAACGGCGGCGGCCCCGATGCCGGCGTTTGCGCCCGGCCGGTTCTCCACCACGACGGACTGGCCTAGCTTGTCCTTCAGCTTGTCGGCGATGATTCGGCTGAGGACGTCGGGAAGCCCTCCCGGCGGATTGGGGACGACGATGCGGATCGGCTGGTTGGGATATGTGCTTTGCGCCATGACGGGGGCCGTCGTCAGCACCGCCGATGTGGCGAGGCCGAAGGCCATCAAGGCTGATGTGTGGATGGGCGTCATGGGCAATCCTCCGGATATGTTCACCAGTCATTGCCATAACGCGGCCACGGATGCACGTGGGTTGGAGGCAAGCCGGCGCTATCGCAGTGCAGCATCATAATTTAGGGAAATCTATGCGCTTCCTTGCGTGTAATGCCCGGACCGCAGACACTCCGTGGCGATATTCGATCCTGGTTGCCGGTCGCGTCCGACACCATATTCTGGGGATGATCCGCTCGGTTCCCTGTGACGGCCACATGGCCGGCTTGGTTCCGGCGAAAGTTCGAGGCGATGACCAATGGCCAAGCGCGTGCATTCGCTGGATGAGAAATTCGATCTTGGGGTCACTCGGCAATTGCTGACGGGCACCCAGGCGATCGTTCGCCTGATGCTGATGCAAAAGGCGCGGGACAAGGCTGCCGGGCTCAACACCGCTGGTTACGTCAGCGGCTATCGCGGTTCGCCGATCGCTACGCTGGAAAATGCATTCCAGCGCGCAGAGAAGCTGATCGAGAAGAACGATATCGTGTTCCATCCCGGTCTCAACGAAGACCTCGCTGCGACGGCAGTGTGGGGCACGCAGCAGGCGGAGCTTCGCGGCGAGGGCAAGTACGATGGCGTATTCGCGCTGTGGTACGGCAAGGGGCCGGGCGTCGACCGTTCCGGCGATGCATTTCGCCACGCCAATCACGCAGGCACCTCGAAGAACGGCGGTGTCCTGGCGCTGCTCGGCGATGACCACACCTGCGAAAGCTCGACCAGCGCGCATCAGTCCGAGTTCGCGATGATGGATGCGATGATCCCCATCCTCAATCCCGCGGGTGTGCAGGAGCTGCTCGATTACGGCCTGTTGGGCTACGGCATGTCTCGGTATGCCGGCGTGTGGGTTAGCCTGAAGTGCGTGAAGGACAATATCGAGTCCACGGCGACCGTCGACGGCCACACGGATCGGGTAAACATCGTTCTTCCGGCCGAAGATGACTACGCGGTGCCGCCGGGTGGCTTGAATATCCGGCTCGGCGATCCGCCGCTCGACAAGGAGCGGCGCCTTCATGACCACAAGCGTCGCGCGGTCGCCGCGTTCGCTCGCGCAAACAAACTCGATCGCATCGTGACGAGTGGCGGGGCCCGACCGCGCATCGGCATCGTGACGACGGGCAAGAGCTATCTCGACACTCGCGCGGCGATGGACACATTGGGGATCGACGAGGTCAAGGCGAACGCGCTGGGGATCCGCATCTACAAAGTGGCTATGACATGGCCGCTCGAGCCGCGTGGGATCATGCAGTTCGCCGAAGGGCTCGAGCTGATCCTCGTGATCGAGGAGAAGCGCTCGCTGATCGAGTCCCAGTTGAAAGAGCAGTTGTTCGATCTGCCGCAACGGCCGCTCGTGCTTGGCAAGCGCGGGGAGCGCGACGACTTTCGCAAGCGCGAATGGCTGTATCCGGCTTACGGGGCGCTCGAGCCTAACGACATCGCGATCACGATCGCCGAGCGGCTTATCGAACGCGACCTCGGCGGCGAGGACCTCAAGGCGCGCGTGGCGAAGTTGAAGGAGCTCAAGGGAAACAGACCCAAGACCGCCGACATGTTCCCGCGCACCGCATATTTTTGCGCGGGCTGCCCGCACAACTCGTCCACGAAAGTTCCCGAGGGTTCACGCGCCTACGCTGGCATCGGCTGCCACTACATGGTGCAGTGGATGGACCGGAATACCGAAGGCTTCACGCAGATGGGCGGGGAGGGCGCCAACTGGATCGGCGAGGCACCATTCTCCAAGCGCGACCATGTGTTTCAGAACCTCGGCGACGGAACCTACATTCACTCGGGCAGCCTTGCCATCCGCGCGGCGGTAGCTGCCGGCACGACGATGACGTTCAAGCTGCTCTTCAACGACGCAGTCGCGATGACCGGCGGGCAGAAGCTGGATGGCGGGCTCACGGTCCAGAAAATGGCGGCACAGGTTCTCGCTGAAGGCGTGAAGAGCGTTGTGGTCGTCACGGACGAGCCCGAAAAGTATGGCCTCGATGCAGCGCTGCCGGCCGGCGTGCATGTTCGCCATCGTCTCGATCTCACGGTCATTCAAAAGGAGCTGGCTGAGGTACCGGGAGTGACGGTGCTGATCTACGATCAGACCTGTGCTGCCGAGAAGCGTCGGCGTCGCAAGCGCGGCGCGTTTCCCGATCCCGACCGGCGCGTGATGATCAATCCCGCCGTGTGTGAGGGCTGCGGTGATTGCGGCGTGAAATCTAATTGTGTGGCGGTGCTGCCGCGCGAGACCGAACTCGGCCGCAAACGCCACATTGATCAGTCCGCCTGCAACAAGGATTTCAGCTGCGTCGAAGGGTTCTGCCCGAGCTTCGTGATGCTGCACGGCGCCAAGCCGAGGAAGGCAAAACGGAACGAAGCTGTCGATCCGCTGGGCGGCGTCGCTCACATGCTCGGCGCACTGCCCGAGCCGAAGCTGCCGGCGCTTGCAGATGAGCCCTACGCGATGATCGTCACCGGCGTCGGCGGAACCGGCGTGGTCACGATATCGGCGGTGTTGGCGCAGGCTGCGCACAACGCGGGGCTTGGCTTCGGGTCCATCGATATGACGGGGATCGCGCAAAAGGGGGGCGCGGTCGCCTGCCATATGAGAGTCGCCAGGTCGCCCGAGGCGATCCATTCTATCCGCGTAGGTGTCGGCTCGTGCGACCTGGTCCTGGGCGGCGATCTTGTCGTCACGGCATCGCAGAAGGTGCTGGAGACGGTGAAGCCGGACAGGACCGCGTTCGTTTATTCCACCTACGAGCTGACCACGGGCGACTTCACCCGCAAGCCCGACCTCACGGTGCCCGGTGGCGCTCTTCGAAGCGCGATCGCGGAGCGGGCGCGCCGCGCGCCCATCCACTCCCTCGACGCCCACACGCTGGCCGAACGTCTGTTCGGCGATAGTATCTACTCGAACATGCTGCTCATGGGGCTCGCCTATCAGCTCGGGCATGTGCCGATTCCGGCAGCTTCCATCGAGGAAGCGATCGAACTCAACGGTGCGGCGGTCGAGACGAACCGGCAAGCGTTCCGCTTCGGTCGTCTTGCGGCTCACGATATGGCTGCCCTGGAACGTGTGATGGGTACGTCTGCGCACGTGGAGAATCCCGCGCCGAAAACGCTCGATGAAATCGTGAGGTATCGGGCGGCACTTCTCGTGAAGTACCAGAACGGCAAGCTCGCGGGACGCTACCACGCCCGCGTCGAAGCCATGGTGGAGGCAGAGCGCAATCGCACCCCGGGCAAATCCGGCCTCGCGGAGGCGGTCGCGAAGGCCTATCACAAGGTGCTTGCCTATAAAGACGAGTACGAGGTGGCGCGTCTTTATACAGACGGCTCGTTTGCCCGCGAGATCGAAGAGCAGTTCGAGGGCGTCAAACACGCGGACTTCTACCTGGCGCCGCCACTGCTCTCGAAGCTGTGGCGAGACAAGGCGACGGGACATCCGCGCAAAGTGCGGTTGCCAGGCGTGGTCGTGATGCCCCTATTCCGGGTGCTGGCGCGAATGCGCGGGTTGCGCGGCTCGGTGTTCGACGTGTTCGGCTACTCCGCCGAGCGTAGGCGCGAGCGGGAAGCCATCTCCGATTACGAGCGGTTGCTCGACGAAATCGTTGAGCGGTTGACGGCGGTGAATCACGAAACGGCGGTTGCGCTGGCGGCCTTGCCGCTGGACGTGAAAGGCTTCGGTCATGTGAAGGAGGCGAACGCGGAAAAGGCGAGGGATCGGCAGTACGGGCTTCTGGCTCGTTTCCGGGCAGTTGCGCCGCCGCGGGAGAAGATACCGGCTCCCGCCCGTATCATCGCCTGACCGCGTTTGCCGGATGACGCCAAGTGCCGAAACGAGCTACCGTACTGTGCCGACGCGATAGGCCCTACTGTCGTCCCGGCACTTGTTGCCGGGACCCAGAGTGCCGCAGACACCAAGCATGCTTCGGAGTGGATCCCGGTGACAAGCACCGGGGTGACAACCAGTATCCAGTATAATGAGTCAGGCCTGGAACCCAGGATCGGTAAGAATCACCGCCGGATCGAGAGACGTTCATGCACATCATCGACAGCCATTTCCACTGGTGGCCGCATTCCGTCTTCAAGACGCTGGGCAAGCGCAAGTCTGTTCCGAACGCCGTGCCCAACATGCGTGGTGGCTACACGATGCGGCTCCAGGGCGGCGGCGACTACACGTTGAACTCGTGGGCGGAGTGGTACGACCTGGACCGCCAGCTCGAGACGATGGACAAACTCGGCCACAAGATCGACGTCGTCTGTTCCATCGGTCCGTTCTCTGTCTACTTTTCGGCGCTACCGCCCGAAGAAGGCCGCGATCTCGCGATCGAGTGGAACGAGGAGATGGCCTGGGCGCAGCGCCGCTATCCCGGCCGCGTCTGGGCGAGTGCGGCCATTCCGCTGCAGGATACGAAGATCGCGTTGGAAGTGCTGGAGGATGCTGTCGGCCGACTCGGCCTGATGGGGGTGAACCTGCCCGGTAGTATCGGCCGCGATGGCCGCATTGATGCCGAGCGGCTCGAGCCGTTCTACGCTCGTGTCGCGGAACTCGACCTGCCCGTTTTCCTGCATCCGACCGACGCGCTCTTCAACGAGATGCTCGATGGCTACGACGGCGCTCTGTTTCTTTCGCTGGGTCGCGTGATGGAAGTCAGCGTTGCGGCTTCGCGCCTTGTGTTGGCCGGCTTGATGGAGCGGCAGCCCAAGCTGAAGATCGTGATGTCGCATACGGGCGGTGCGTTGCCATACCAGTCCGGCCGCATGGACAAGAACACGAAGGCGGCTAAACTGCCGAGACCGACAAGCCACTATTTGAAGCAGATGTACACGGATACCGTGTCGCCGCACTCCGCCGGTATGCGGTTTGCCATCGATTACTATGGCATCGATCGCGTGATGTACGGGACGGACTATCCGTGCTGGGAGCCAGCGCAGTGTCTCGCGCTGATCGATGAGCTGGGGCTATCCGACGCCGAGAAAGCCAAGCTCTTCCGCGAGAACGCCCGAGCAATCCTCGGGTTGCGTGATGCAGGCGCCCGAGCGAGCGCGGCTGAATAGTCGATCAGGAAACGCGTCAGCGGAAGTTCGCAAGCATCTCCCGCACGCGGGGCAGGCGCCAGGCTGCCGGCGTCGTAGGCTGTGAGCCTGGGGACTTGATGTCGATGCCTTGTTGGGGGCGGACCATGACGGTACGTCCGCCTGCCGTGACTTCGACACGGCCTTCGCCGACCAGAAGCGCGAACTGGCCTTGGTTGGGACCTGCATAAAAGCGTGTACCGCGGACTGCCAGCAGTCCGTAGACGCTCTTGAACGTGATCCCCTGGGTCGTCGGCTTGCCTGTGCGTTCGAACATCATGTGCCCGGCCTGCATGTCGAACTCGCCGCCAGTCTCGGCGAGGTAACGATCGACCTTCAGGCGGCTGTCCGCTCCGAGCTTTATCGTCGTGGCCGGGCCGAGTTTCATCACGATCAGCGCGTTGTTTCCGGTCGACAGCACGTCGCCGACGAAGATGTCGCCCTTCGCTGCGAGTTTGCGGCGTTCGCCATTGCTCTCGGCGAATGCTTCGCCGCGGATTTCGTCGATCGCTCCGATAGGGCTTGGGCGGGTCTGGGCCAACGTTGGGCCAGGCAGGCTCGCGCCTGCGAAGGCGATTGCGGTCTTGAATAGTCGGCCGTGAAGTTTCTTCAACCTGCTGATCTCGTTTACTGATCGAGCGGGAAGTCTGGCTTTGAGTTGCCGGATTTCCACGCTTCCCCGTGGATTTCCTTGCAAATCGTGATGGGGGTTTGCTGCTGTGGCGAACCATGATTCCG
>CANJPN010000090.1 GCA_947475855.1 Bradyrhizobiaceae bacterium | reverse complement strand
TGCGCACGAAGCGAGGCAATCCGCGATCTCCTGTGGGCGATCGCGTGTGCAAATCATGAGGGCTGCGGTGCGGATGGGCGGGAGTGGTGGACGCGGAACGCGCATCGCGGTTAGCTTTCGAGGTCCGCCGCAATCGCGGGGGCGAGCTCGTGCGGAGCTTCGCAGATATGTCTTGCGCCGCCTTCGCGAAGTTCAACGGCGGTGCCGTAGCCCCAGGTAACGCCGAAGCCGCGAATCGCGTTGCGTTTGGCGGCGATCATATCGATGCCGCGGTCGCCGATCATGATCATGTCGCCGGCAGCGAGACGCCTTTCTGTGATGATGTGCTCCATCAGGTCGCCCTTGTCCTCGAAGCGGCCGTCGAGCTCGGCTCCATAAATGCCGTCGAAATGGGACATCAAGCCGAAATGCTCGATCACTGGGCCAGCGAAGTGGCGTGGCTTCACCGTGCAGACCAGGAGGCGGAAGCCGGCGCCGCGGAGCTGGTCAAGGGCTTCCGGGATGCCGGCGTAGACCGTGGCTTCGTACAGGCCGCGCTCGCGGTAGTAGTCGCGGTAGGCGGTGACGGCAGCTTCCACGCGCTCTTTGGCCGGGTCGGCGAGCAGGCGAGGGAAAGCCTGTCGCAAAGGTGGGCCAATGACCCATGTCAGCGAGCTGCGCTCGGGGACGTTCTCACCGAGGCTGCGCAAGGCAAACTGAAACCCGCCGATGATACCATCGGCGGGATCGGTCAGCGTACCGTCCAGGTCGACAAGCGCCGTCCGGGACTTCATTTCCATTCGAGCTTCAAAATCTCGTACGAGCGCGAGCCGCGCGGGGTCGTGACCTCTACGCTGTCGCCCTTGCCCTTACCAATCAGTGCACGCGCAATCGGTGAACCGATCGAGACTTTGCCGTCGCGGACGTTGGCTTCCGTCTCGCCGACGATCTTGTACTTGACCTTTTCGCGCGTATCCTCGTCTTCGAGGGTCACGGTAGCGCCGAACTTCACGCTTTCGCCGGAAAGCTTTGCCGGGTCGATCACATCGGCACGGGACAGCTTGTCCTCGATGTCGGCGACCCTTGCCTCGTTCATTCCCTGCTGCTCTTTGGCGGAGTGGTATTCGGCATTTTCCGACAGATCACCGTGCGCGCGCGCTTCGGCAATGGCCTGGATGATCCGGGGCCGTTCCACAGCTTTGAGGCGATGAAGCTCCTCTTCAAGCTTCTTGTGCCCCTCGACCGTCATGGGAACGCGTTCCATTCTGCTCTCCAACTCAGCTAGAAGTCCGGGTTCGGTATTGCGGGTGAGGAGATAGGTAAGGCCTCACGCAAAACCAACAAGGGCAACCGAAGTTTACTCCGGTTACGACCTCATCCGGATCACTTGGATGGCTATCGACAGCGCCAGCGCCTCAACCCGGCGAGCAAGCGCATCAACGCAGGTCGTCAGGCTATGGACACTGGTTCTTCCGACTCCCTGATACTAATCAGGTCGATGGCCCTACGTCTCGTGAATTTTGGCGGATATGCCCAGGCCGGAAGAACCCGCCGCGGTCAGGCCTCGCGCTGTGCATAACGCTGTAAAGGCGCAACATTCAGCGTTTTTGCTTTGAGGGCTTTGATAGCCTTGGTCACGGCGATCGCTCCTGCCAAAGTCGTATAATAGGGAATATGGCCGAGCAATGCGGTGCGGCGGATGTCTTTCGAATCGGCAAGCGCTTTTGCGCCGTCGGTCGTATTGAACACCATTGCGATATCGCCGTTCTTCATCATGTCGACGATGTGGGGGCGGCCTTCGAGCACCTTGTTGACGATCTCGCACCTGATGCCTTGGCTTTCCAAGTGACGCTTTGTTCCGCGCGTTGCGACAACTTGGAAACCCATTGCTACGAGATCGATAATGGTCGGAATTATTCTCTCTTTGTCGGCGTCTTTCAGGGAAACGAATACGCCGCCCGACATCGGCAGCTTCTGACCCGCGCCGAGCTGGCTCTTGCCAAATGCGATAGCGAAGTCGCGATCGATGCCCATGACTTCGCCGGTCGAGCGCATCTCGGGTCCGAGTACGGGATCGACGCCGGGGAAGCGGGCAAACGGGAACACCGCTTCCTTCACGGCTATGTGGTTCAATTTCGCGGGCTTGAGGCCGAAAGAAGCGAGCGACTCGCCCGCCATGATCCGGGATGCAATGCCGGCCACAGGCGTGCCGATGACCTTGGCGACAAAAGGAACCGTGCGGCTCGCGCGGGGGTTCACCTCGAGGATGTAGATGTCATCGTTCTTGATGGCGAACTGAACGTTCATCAGGCCGACGACGTGCAGCGCAAGTGCGAGTTCCCGCGTTTGCTTTTCGAGGCGCGCGATGGTGTCGGCGGAAAGGGAATGCGGCGGGAGCGAGCACGCGCTGTCGCCAGAATGGATGCCTGCCTCCTCGATGTGCTCCATGATGCCGGCGATGAACGCATCCTTGCCGTCGCACAGACAATCGACATCGACTTCGGTCGCGTCGGTCAGATACCGATCGATCAGCAGCGGCCGGCGCTGAGAGACGATCAGCTCCGATGGGCTATCAAGCGTGGCGGAAAGGCGGGTCACATACCGGTCGACCTCGCCGCCATCATGGACGATCTCCATCCCGCGGCCACCCAGAACGTAGGATGGGCGGATGACAACGGGATAACCGACTTCATCGGCTTTCGCGCGGGCTTCACCGGGGGAACGCGCGATGGCGCTTGGTGGTTGGCGAAGGCCCAGCTTATCGATCAGCTCCTTGAACCGGTCGCGGTCCTCCGCAAGGTCGATGGCGTCCGGCGAGGTGCCCAGGATAGGGATGCCGGCGCCTTCGAGCGCTTCGGCCAGCTTCAGCGGGGTCTGCCCGCCGAACTGCACGATCACGCCCTTGAGCTTGCCGTTCTGCTGCTCTGTACGAACGATTTCCAGCACGTCCTCGGCGGTCAGCGGCTCGAAGTAAAGGCGGTCGGAAGTGTCGTAGTCGGTCGAGACGGTTTCCGGATTGCAGTTGACCATGATGGTTTCGTAGCCAGCTTTCGACAGCGCGAAGCATGCATGGCAGCAACAGTAGTCGAACTCGATGCCCTGGCCGATTCGATTGGGCCCGCCGCCGAGAATGATGATCTTCTCGCGGCTGGAGGGCAGGGATTCGCAGACGGGGCCGGCCGCCTTGGCACCGGGCTCCGGCATCACGAGGCCGCGCTCGTAGGTCGAGTACATGTAGGCGGTCGGCGAAGCGAACTCCGCCGCGCAGGTGTCGATACGCTTGTAGACCGGCGTGACGCCCAGCCCGCGGCGGTGGCGCGAGACGTCGGCCTCGCTGATGTCTGCGAGCTTGGCGAGGCGGGCATCCGAGAAGCCCTGCGATTTCAGCCAGCGCATCTGCTCGGCGGATTTCGGCAGTTTGTGCGTCTTGACCCGCTCTTCGGTTCTGATGATGCCTTCGATGCGCGAGAGGAACCATGGATCGATGCGGCACATCTCGTGCACGTCGGCGACGCTGACGCCGAGGCGCAAGGCTTGGGCGACTTTCAGCAACCGGTCGGGAGCGGGGCGGCCCAAAGCTGCACGAATGATATTGCGGTCTTCGCCTTGGCCAAGTCCTTCGAGCGTGACGTCATCCAGTCCGGTGAGGCCCGTTTCCATCGAGCGGAGAGCCTTCTGGAGGCTTTCCTCGAAGGTGCGTCCGATGGCCATCGCTTCGCCGACTGACTTCATCGCCGTCGTCAGAGTGGAATCCGCGCCGGGGAATTTCTCGAATGCGAAACGCGGAATTTTGGTGACGACGTAGTCGATGGTGGGCTCGAACGAAGCGGGCGTTGCGCCGCCGGTTATGTCGTTGTCCAGCTCGTCCAGCGTGTAGCCGACAGCGAGCTTGGCGGCTACCCTGGCGATGGGGAAGCCGGTTGCCTTCGAAGCCAGTGCTGAAGATCGCGACACGCGCGGGTTCATCTCGATAACGACAAGGCGGCCGTCGGCAGGGTTTACCGCGAACTGCACGTTGGAACCGCCGGTCTCAACGCCGATCTCTCGCAACACGGCGAGAGAAGCGTCGCGCATCATCTGGTATTCTTTGTCGGTCAGCGTGAGCGCGGGGGCAACGGTAATCGAGTCGCCGGTATGCACGCCCATCGGGTCGATGTTTTCGATCGAGCAGACGATGATGCAGTTGTCCGCCTTGTCGCGGACAACCTCCATCTCGAACTCCTTCCAGCCGAGCACGCTTTCCTCGACCAGGACTTGCGTTGTCGGCGAGGCATCGAGACCGCGTTCGATGATCTCGATGAACTCGGCCTTGTTGTAGGCGATGCCGCCGCCAGTGCCGCCCATGGTGAAGGATGGGCGGATGATGGCCGGCAGCTTGACGAATTCGAGCCCGGCCAGCGCCTCGGTCATATTGTGCGCCATCATCGAGCGCGGCGTCTCGAGGCCGATTTTCTTCATCGCGTCGCGGAACCGCATGCGGTCTTCCGCTTTATCGATCGCCTCTGCGTTGGCGCCGATCAGTTCCACGCCGAAGGCATCGAGGATGCCCTGATTGGCGAGAGCCAGCGCCGTGTTGAGCGCGGTCTGTCCGCCCATCGTCGGCAACAACGCGTCAGGGCGTTCCTCGGCGATGATCTTGGCGACGATCTCCGGCGTGATCGGCTCGACGTATGTGGCGTCAGCCAACTCCGGGTCGGTCATGATGGTCGCGGGATTCGAATTGACCAGAATGATCCGATAGCCCTCTTCCTTGAGGGCCTTGCACGCCTGGGTGCCGGAATAATCGAACTCGCACGCCTGGCCGATGACGATCGGACCCGCGCCGATGATGAGAATGGACTTGATGTCTGTGCGTTTGGGCATAAAGCGTCTTCATAGTGCAGTGCAGCGGGCTTGGCTATACCCCTGAGAAAAACCGGCAGGGGATGCATTGCCGCTCGATCAGCGGCAGTCGCGCTTCGGTTGATCGGGGGATGCTTACGGCAACCATCGGACGCGAAGCGAAGCAATCGCGTCGAAGGTGCGCATTTGCGGCGGGATCGTGACCGGTTTCAACCGTGTGTTCTTCTGTCGCGCGGCAAGTCGCGGTCTCGCCGAAATCGCGCGTCCTGCCCAATCTGGGGGGCATGCAACAGCGGACGACATACGAGCCGGTGGAAGACGCCGAACAGTCGCCAAGCCGGGCTAGGGCACCATTCGTCCAGCGGCTCTGGCGCAACCAGCTCGGGATTCTGCTCGCGGCTGCGTTGACGCTTGCGGCGGCCGCCATCCTGTTGATGAGCCGGCAGGCCTGAGCGCCGTCAATTGCCGCGAAACTCTTTGCAGCCGAGCGTTCTATTGGCCGGTCGCGGAACTCAACATCGCACTCAATCGCTGCGACAGGTTGGCGAAGTTGTTGGCGACCTGCCAGCCAATGGTCGCGGCAGGAGCTAGCAACCTGACGACGATTGCCTTCGCTTCGGTGTGTCCGAGATTGCCGTAGAGGTTCTGGAGGTGCCAAAGCCGGAGGAGTGCGACAGCTTCGTCGACACGCGCTTCGAGGTCTTTCTCGCCTGTGTTTTCGTTTGCTGGCTTCGTGGTGGACGATATTGCAGCCAGAGTGGTCGGCGCTGGAAATTGATTTGTGCTGAGCCCGGCGTCTCGCCTCAGTCTGTGGGTTTCGATGCCGACTGCATTGTCCACCTTGCCGCGCAAGACCAACCACGGCGGAACAAAACACACGATAAGGAGTGCGACCGTGATGCCCAGGCCGAGGTAGTCGGTCAGCTCGCCGCCGGTGAAATACAGGTAGAGCACCGTAACCAGGCTGAAACCCAAGACGACGGTCGAGCCCTGGGAGCTCATCTGCAGGAATGGCCGGTAGAGCTTGTCGTGCAGCACGACGTCTATGGGTGCGCGGAAGGGAAATTTGCCGATGGTCATGCAGTTCTTGAGCATGAAGCCGAGCAGCAAGACCCATATGAAGGCGTTGATGAACCATTCAAGCGACCAGATCGTCCACATCAGATAGTCGACCGAGCGGACGATCTCGTCCCGTCCCATCCGAGCGTAGCGCGCACTGAACAGGTAGCGGAAATCAAAATAGCAGAACGGTGCTGCGACGACGGCAGCTGCTGCGACGCCGTAAGGTCCGAGAATCGGACGAATGCCGCGCAAGGCCTGCCTGAAAGATACGTCGAGTTGATAGACGCCCGCCGCGTAGTTCCGGGTGAAGACGTTGATGAATAGGCGCAGCGTGATCAGGTGAACGGCGACGTAGAACGGCTGGAACAACCACTCTGACGAGGTCAGGAAGTGCTGCTTATTTGGAGCCAGGCTGTAGCCTAAAATCCAAGTGCCGATCGAGATGAACGACACGAGGGCCAGAAATTCCAGCGGCCGGCGCGGGAAAACGCGATCGATGGGCGATAACGCCATGCCGTCGAGCGATAAGCTGGCCGGGGAGGGATCTGCATGACCTTGGCTGGAGGCCGGGTCTTGGGACAACGCAAGCTTCATGCGCGCGTGACGCCTCGACTGCACGAACATTGCGGCGACGAGCCCCAGACACATCAGCGATACGGCGCCAGTCAGCCACAAGGCCATGCCGTACTGGTAGAACGTCGCCGAAAGATTGGGCATAGGCATCCCCCAATAAACCATCGGCCAATCACTTCGGTCGCGACGGTGGCGCCATTTCGCAGGCGGCCATTATCGCATTCCGGTTAAGGTCAAATGACGCGCGGGCGACCGGGTTTGGTCGATGCCAGCGCGTACTCGCCATTGTCCAGCCGGGTCAACTCGCCATCCTCGCGAAGTTGACCCAGCTCGATGGCAACTTCGCGGCCATCGTTGCTGCCCACTGCTGCGAGTATCTCGGCGAAGTACTTCGGCCCGCTCTCGAGTGCCTGGCGGACGCTTGCATTGGTCACAGCAGGCAAGACCCTGGGAACGCGAGGACGCTGAAAGCGGATTTCCTTCGATTTCGAAGTGGGAGATGTAAGGTCGAAGCCGACTTTGGAAACGAGGCCTTCGGCGTCGGTGTTCGGGTCGGCGTAGAAAGCCTGGACTTTGCGCGATGGGAGGAACAAGTCCTTGTCGGCATTGAACCGCGTGGCCATCGCCCAGGTGATCTCGTCGTCATTGAAAACGTCGATATCGTCGTCGACGATCGTGATGTGCTTGACGCCTTTGACCTGGAACAGGGCTTCGATCGCTGAGCGCACCTTCTCGGGTGTGGCATCGGCGATTGCTACACGCATGTGATGGAAGATCGGTGCGTTGGGCGGGGAGAAGATCGCGGCGGGTTCGATGCCGGCGGCTTTGAGTGCGCGCGTCGAGACCATTTCAGCGGCGACGGCGGTGGTATGGCTCGCCTCCTGGCGTGAAAGTTTTTCGGGGCCGTGCAGGACCGTGTGATGCAGAACGTCGGAGCGATGGGTTATGGCGGTGACGTGGATCACGGGATCGATGTGCATTGCGCCGTAATAGCCCCAGAACTCGCCGTAGGGGCCGTCCATCTCGCGGTATCCATGCTCGTCGAGGTAGCCTTCGATCACGAGTTCGGCGTCTGCGGGAACGAGGATGTTGCTGGTTGCACATTTGACGACAGGCATCGCCTCGCCGCGCAAGGTTGCCAACAGGTTCAGTTCGTCTACAGGAGACTTGAGGTTGGCGCCGAAGAAGTCAGTCGGGCTGGAACCGACGACGAAGGCGATCGGCAGCCGCTCCTTTCGTTCGAGGGCGCGCAGATACATCAACTTGAGATCGGAATTGTCGGTGAGGTTCGTGCGCATTTCGCGGCGCCCGCGCAGCATCAAGCGGCGGCAGCCGACGTTGCGGGCGCCGGTCACGGGATCGATGGCGAAGTCGAGGCCGGAGGAGATGTAGCATCCGCCGTCGAGTGCGTGCTGCAGGTGGAACGGAAGCTTGGCGAGATCGACTGCGTCGCCTGAAACGACGACCTGATGAACAGGTGCTTCGCCCGATGGCACCTCGACGGCCTGCTGTGGGGTGCCTAGTCGGCGCATGACCTCGCCGGTGATCGCGCGCTCGTCGACGCCAAATGCTGCAGCGAACCTGCGCCGGCTGCCGACGACAGCGCCGGCGATTTCCAGGTGTTGCGGGCCGGCGTTGCGGAACAGCGTTGCTTTCGGCGTGGCCTCGATGATCGCGCTCATGTCGGCGAGGGCGACCGGCTCGTCATGGACTTCGACCTCGCCGATGGAGACAAGCTTATCGACGAAGCGTCGCAGGCGGAATTTGTCGTAGTCGAACATGGTCATAGGCAATGTTTCCTCGAGATCGGGCGCGTCAGACAATCTCGTCGCCAACAATGTGTCGTGGATGGTCCGCCTTCGCGGACCATGACGAAAAATTCTATAGGGTTGAAGTCACAGATCATAGCGGCGACGAGTCCCCCGGATCAATGGGAGGGGAGTTTGCCACGAATGGCCCGCCAGATCTTTTCCTGGGTGAGCGGCATATCCATGTGGGTGACGCCGAATTCGGCGAGGGCGTCGACGACGGCGTTGGTGACGGCGCCGAGTGCGGGTGTGGTGCCGCCTTCGCCGCCGGCGCGGACGCCGAGCGGGTTGGTCGGAGAGGGCACTTCGCTCAAGGCGGTGTCGAATGCTGGTAGCGTATCGGCACGGGGCATCGCGTAGTCGAGGAAGGATGCTGCGAGAAGCTGGCCGCTTTCGGGGTCATAGTGGCTGTGTTCCCAAAGCGCCTGGCCGACTCCCTGCGCGATTCCGCCGTGGGTCTGGCCATGCAAGATCATCGGGTTGATCGCGCGGCCGACATCGTCGATGGCGGCGTAGCGGACCAGCGTGACGTGGCCTGTCTCGGGGTCGATCTCGACTTCGCAGACGTGGGAGCCGTAGGGGAATCCGCCTTCCTTGAACAGGTGATCGGTGACGGCTGCGAGCTTGCCCTTCAGGTCGTCGGGCAGGTCGGCGCGGTCGCGGGCGGCGGTCGCAATCTCGGCGAGGCTCAGCGACTGATTGGTGCCGCGCCGGCGGACGAAGCCGCGCTCGAATTCCATGTCGGATTCGGCGGCTTCGAGTACGATCGCTGCGATGCGCTTCGCCTTCGCGATGACGGCGTCCGACGACTTGCCCATGACGAAACCGGCCATGCGCATCGAGCGGCCAGAATGCGAGCCGCCGCCGACCGGCACGATGTCGGTGTCGCCCTGGATCAGCTTGACGCGCTCGAAGGGTACGCCCAGCCAATCGGAAACACACTGAGCGAAGCTCGTCTCGTGGCCCTGGCCGCTGGCGAGGGTGCCGATGACCACCTCGACATCGCCGGAGGGCAGGACCGTGACTTCGGCGCGCTCGCGCGGATTGCCGAGGGTGAGTTCGATGTAGTTGCCGAGACCGATGCCGCGCAGCTTTCCGCGCGCGCGGGCTTCTGCCTTGCGGGCAGGGAAGCCCTGCCAGTCTGCGAGCTTCAATGCGTCGTCCATGACGCGCGCGTATTCGCCGTTGTCGTAGGTGACGCCGAGCGCGTTGCGGTAGGGCAGCTCACCGGGTTCGACGAGATTGCGGCGGCGGAGTTCGATGCGGTCGATGCCGGTCTGGCGCGCTGCGACGTCGATGATGCGCTCGATGATGAACATGGCCTCGGGCCGGCCGGCACTGCGGTATGGCGCGGTAGGGGGCGTATTGCTCATCGTGGCGCGGCCGCGAAAGAACGCGGCGGGAATGCGGTAGAGCCCGGTCATGATGCCGAGGCCCTTGCGCAAGGGAATTGTCGACGCGGCGTAGGCGCCGAGATTGGAGAGGTTCGAGCCTCGAAGACCGAGGAAGCGGCCGTTCTCGTCGAGCGCCAATTCGCATTCGGAGACGAGGTCGCGGCCCTGGTAGTCGGTGAGGAAGGCTTCCGAGCGTTCGCAGGTCCACTTGACGGGGCGGCGGATGCGGCGCGACGCCCAGACGGCAAGCGCGAATTCGGGGAAGATCGAGTTTTTCGTACCGAAGTTGCCGCCGATATCGTGGGCGACGACGCGGACCTTCTCGGGCGCCACGCCGAGTATGCCGGAGATCTCGCCCTTCTGGCGCACGACGCCGCCGGAGCCAGCGTGCAATGAATAGCGGCCGGTGCTGGTGTCGTAGCTCCCGATGCAGGTGCGAGCTTCCATCGGTACGCCGGTTACGCGCTGGATCCAGGTGTCGAGGTGCACGACATGGGCGGCATTGGTGAAGGCTGCATCTGTGGCTGCTCGGTCGCCCACATCGCCGTCCACGCAAATGTTGCTTTTGTTGCCAGACCACAGGACCGGCGAGGTCGGATCGGCTGCCTCGCGTGTTGCTGTCACGGCAGGCAATGGCGTGTAGTCGATCTCGATCAGTTCGGCTGCGTCTTTGGCTTCGGCCAACGATTCTGCGACGACAAAGGCCACGCCTTCGCCGACGTAGCGCACGCGGTCTTGCGCCAGCAGGTGGAACGGCGAGGGATAAATGTCGGAGCCGTCACGATTGACGAGAATGATGTCGGGGAGCTGCTTCTGGACCTCGATCGGGCCGAGGAAGAAGAAATCGGGCGGGATTGGTTTGATGCCGTCGGCCGCGAGGTCCTCGCCAGTCAGGACAGCGATTACGCCCGGGGCGGATTTGGCAGCGGAGGTATCGATACTCGCGATGTCGGCGTGGGCGTGGGGCGAGCGCAGCACGTAGGCGACGGCTTGTTCCGGCAGTGTTAGATCGTCGCTGTAGCGGCCACGGCCGGTGAGCAGCCGCAAGTCCTCCTTGCGCAGAACGGGCTGCCCGATACCGGTGCCGTCGGCTTTTGGCTGGGCATGGGTATGCCGTGGCGTGTTCACGCTGAAGTCCTCGATGTCGTGGGATCGTTTGCCGGTGCGGCGTGGGACTATTCCTGCTTGATCCCGGCGGCCGCTACAACGCCTTTCCAGCGCGAGACGTGCGTCTCGATCAGCTTGGCCATTTCGGCGTTGGAGGTGACGAGCGGGGTGCCGCCCATCTCGCGCAATCGCTTTTCTATCGACGGCGATTTGACTGCTGCGTGGACGGCCTTCGTCAATTTTTCGAGGATCGGGGCGGGGGTGCCTTTGGTTGTCGCGATCGCGTTGAACGCTTGCATCTCAATATCGAGCTTCAAGGACTCGGCCATTGTCGGAACATTTGGAAGTGACGCAGCGCGGGTCTTCGACGACACCGCCAATGCGCGGAAATTACCGCCGTCGATGTTACCCACCAGAACCGTGCTCGGCGCCATGATGAAGTCGATACTCTTCGAGAGCAGTGCCGTCACGGAGCCTGCATCGCCGCGGAATGGGACGTGCCGCATCCTCGTCTTGGATTCGACGATCATCAGCTCGCCGCTCATGTGCTGGCCGCTGCCGGTCCCGGCGGAACCCCAGGTGATGGCGTCGGGCTTGGCGCGTGCGGCGTCGACGAGTTCGTTCAGGCTCTTGTATGGGCTCTCGTTGTGCACCGCGAGGAAGAACGGGAAGTCGACGACCCAGGAAATGAAGTCGAGGTCCTTGACGGGGTCGAAGCTGACCGACTTGAGGAGGGCCGGCGAAATCACGTGGGCCGTCGTCAGGAGAACGATCTGATAGCCGTCGGGCTGAGAGCGAACGATCTGCTCGGTGGCCAGGTTGCCACTGGCGCCTGGGCGGGCCTCGGCGATGATTGGCTGACCAAGCGATTTGGAGATTTCCTCGCCGACCGCGCGGGCGATCACGTCGGCGTTGCCGCCGGCAGGAAAGCCCTGAAGGAAGCGGATGGGCTTCGTGGGGAATTCCTGCGCCCAGGCGCCTGTGGCGACTGCAATCTGTGCCAGCATTGCGCTGCCGGCAATGAGCGCCAGCGACCGAGCCTTGAACAACATGCAACTTCCTCCCACGATCAGTCTTGATCGCGGCGAACTTGGCCGGGAGAGGCTGCAACGTCAAGTTCAGCCGACTGGCTGGCCGACTGGCTCAGCCGAATGGGGGATAGCGAAAGCAAGGCCATCCATTCAAGCGCGTGCCGGCTGAGGTTGCTGCAAGCGCGCCTTCTCGTTGCCGCCGGCGACGGCCAGATTGGGAGCCCGCAGGCTCTGCAGCACGGCGTCGCGGAGCCCGAAAGCCAGCGTGAGACCAAACGACATGACGAGGATCTTGTCGACCACCGACAGCATTTGCGGCTTGTGCGTCACGACCACGACGGTGCGGCCGTCCTTTTTCATCTCGAGGATGGCACGATGCAATGCGCGGTCGCCCTCGTCATCCAGATTGGCGTTCGGCTCGTCGAGGATGATCAGACGTGGATTGCCATACAGGGCACGAGCCAGGCCGACGCGCTGACGGGTGCCGCCGGACAGAGCGCCGCCACCTTCGCCGATCTGCGTGTCGTAGCCCTTCGGCAGCCGCAGGATCAGATCATGCGCGCCGGCGGCCTTTGCTGCGGCGATCACGGCCTTGTCGTCGACCTTGGCGAGCCTGGCGATGTTCTGGGCAATGGTGCCGGCGAAGAGTTCCACGTTCTGCGGGAGATAGCCGATGTGCTTGCCGAGCCTGTTCGGGTCCCACTCCTGGAAGTGTTTGCCGTCGAGACGGATCGAGCCCTGCACAAGCGGCCAGACGCCCGCCAGCGCACGCGCCATCGAGGATTTGCCGCTGCCCGAGGATCCGATGATCGCGATCACCTCGCCGGGGGCCGCCGCGAAGCTCACGCCCTTGACGACGGGTCGGCCGCCGGTCGGGGGGACGACGACGATCTGCTGCACGTCGAGCTTGCCGATCGGGTCTGGCTGGTCGGCAGAGATGCCCTGCTCGGGCAGATTCCCAAAGATTTGTTGCAAGCGGGAATAGCTGCCACGGAGCGCGACGATCCGCTTCCACTGGCCGACGACCATCTGGACCGGGGAAAGTGCGCGACCCATCATGATCGAGGAAGCCATCATGACGCCGGGTGAGATCAACTGCTCGATGGCAAGCCATGCGCCGACGCCCAGAAGGGCGGCCTGGACCACCATGCTGACGAACTTGGAGACCGCGTTGACGGCGGCGACGCGCTCGCTCGTCACGGCCTGGGTCGCGACGACCTCGTTCTGCGTCGCATTCCACTTTTCAGAAATCGTGTCGCCCATGCCCAGCCCGCGCACGGCCTCGCCGTTCTTCAGTGCGGAAGCGGCGAACTGGGAGGCTTCGGCTGAAAGTTGCGATGCGTGCCGGACGCTCGACTTGGTGATGCCTTCACTGAGCCATGTGAATACGAGCATCGCGAGGGCGCCGCACAGCGCGACGAGGCCCAACAACGGATGCAGGAAGAAGCAGAGTAATACGAATATCGGGGCCCAGGGTACATCGAACATGGTCGAGACGAGGCCGGAGGAAATCGCCTCGCGCAACATCTCAGCATCGCGCAGAGCCTGCGGGCCGATGCGAGAAGCGCCGGTCACATCGGTGCGCATCAACCCGTCGAATAGCGAGTGGCGGATGATGTCGTCGAATATGATCGAGGCGCGGAGCTGAATACCTGCGCGTACGTACTCCAGGAACCCATACAGTGCGAGAAACACGACGACGATGATGGTCAACATCACGAGCGTTCCGCCATTGCGGCTCTGCATGACGCGGTCGGAGATCTGCATCGAGTAGAGCGGCATCGACAGCATCGTCAGATTGATGAAGACGCTGATGAACGCGATCGATGCAAAGGCTGGCATGCAGGCCTTGATCGCCTGGCTCAGCGGTGTTCCGGCATTGCGTTTCGACATTTTCAGTCTCCCGTGGGGCCGTTTCGAGTTTTGGCCTTCGATGGCTTGGAAAGTGCGCTGTTTCAGGGAGTGGCGCTGTTTCCGACGGTACAGGTTCCGATGAAGCAGGGAGCGGCAACCGCGTGCGTCCGAACGGGAGAATGGAGATTGTTTCGAAATGGTTTCGCAATGTTCCGCCAGGAACAGCCGGGGCCGGGGACGAGGGGTAATTTCGGGTCAGCTTCACGGCCAAGCACGAGTGCAACGGCCCGGGGGCAGCAGTTCTTCCAGCCAATTCCAGCGACAAACCTCATCAGGAGATACGACAATGGCCAACATCAACGGCAACAACTCTTCCGAGACCCTGTTCGGCACCAGCCAGGCCGACAACATCCACGGCAACGGCGGCAGCGACACCATCTGGGGGCGGGGCGGCAACGACAGCGTTCACGGTGGCTGGGGCAACGACCAGATCCACGGCGGGCGCGGCAACGATCACCTGTTCGGCGAAGCCGGCAACGACAAGATGTGGGGCGATCGCGGCAACGACGACATGTGGGGTGGCCGCGGCAACGACGAGATGTGGGGTGGCCGTGGCAACGACCAGATGCACGGCGGCCGTGGCAACGACTACATGGACGGCGGACGCGGCAATGACGAGATGTGGGGCGGTCGCGGCAACGACGACATGTGGGGCGGACAGGGCAACGATCACATGTCCGGCGGGCGCGGCAACGACCACATGGATGGCGGTCGCGGTAACGATCACATGTGGGGCGGTCGCGGCGACGACAACATGAACGGTGGTCGCGGCAACGACGACATGCATGGTGGGCTCGGCGACGACCGCATGAACGGCGGACGTGGCAACGACAAGCTGTTCGGTGACGAAGGCAACGACGTCATGAACGGTGGTCGCGGCCGGGATCAACTCGAAGGCGGCGCCGGCAACGACATCATGGACGGCGGACGCGGAAACGACGTTCTGACCGGCGGGTTGGGCGCCGATCAGCTGACCGGTGGTCAGGGCAGCGACACCTACAAGTACGGCGATGTCGCGGAATCGGTGAACGCCGTCGGCCAGTACGACACGGTGACCGACTTCCATCAGGGTGTCGACAAGATCGATCTTTCCGGGATCGATGCGAACATCGGGGTCGCCGGAGACCAGGCGTTCCAGTACGTCGCCTACGATCCGAACAAGGCCCTCGAAGCCGGGCAGCTCACGTCGCACTACGATGCCGGCCTCGGCAAGACGGTCGTCGAAGGCAACATCGACGCGCTGGGCGATGCGGAGTTCCGCATGGACCTCAACGGCAACGTGGCGCTCGATCAGAATAGCTTCAATCTTTGAAGTCGCGGCGCATGCGCCGGAGGGCTCGCGGGGAAACCCGCGGGCCTTTCCTCATGTCGAAGTGCGGGTCATGAGACCGCTTCTCGCAGTCCCATACGGGCTAGACGCGGGAGCACCTCGTCACGGAAATAGGGGAGTTCCTCGACGTAGTTCACAAACGACAGCGCGATGCCGCGAATGCCGGCGCGCGATACCACGGCGAGTTCTTCCG